>NZ_WIJO01000001.1:0-71242 GCF_009496205.1 Streptococcus mitis | reverse complement strand
AACCATCTGATTAAATATGCCATGTTTGACAAGGAACAGAAGAGAGGGTATAAACAGTCAGCTAGAAACTTAGCGAATTGGCACTATGATGACAAGGAGGATAGCTACACACATCCTGATAGCTGGTGCTATCGTTTTCACCATATCAAACATCAGAAAACACAGACGGACTTTCAACAGGAAATCAAGGTTTACTACGCTGATGAACCTGAATCAGCCCCTCAAAAGGGACTGTATATGAACGAACGCTATCAAAACTTGAAAGCTAAAGAATGTCAGGCGCTTTTATCTCCCGAAGGAAGACAGATTTTCGCTCAACGCAAGATTGATGTGGAACCTGTCTTTGGGCAGATAAAGGCTTGTTTGGGTTACAAGAGATGTAATCTGAGAGGGAAGCGTCAAGTGAGAATTGACATAGGGGTGGTACTTATGGCTAATAACCTCCTAAAATACAATAAGAGAACGACTCAAAATTAAAAAGCTAGAGTTCCGCAATTGGAAATCTCTAGCTTTTTTGTGGCTGAGAACTATTTTGTCTTAGGTTCAAGACTATTATTTCAACCCACTACAGTTGACAAAGAGCCAAAATACTCAAAAACGCCTGCTTACGAAGTTGTTCTTAAGCAAAAAACAATTTCGTAAACAAGCGTCTACTATCCCAACTTATGATGAGTGTTCCCGCTAGGACCGAAATCCTAGCGGTAGACCAGAGCTAGACTAAGAGCACAAGACTCCATCATCATAACACTCAACAAAATTGATGATTTTATACTAGTTCGATGATCGCCATTGGCGCTGCATCACCACGACGTGGTTCAGTTTTAAGGATACGAGTGTATCCACCGTTACGTTCAGCATAACGAGGTGCAATTTCTGAGAACAATTTTTGAAGTGCTGTAGTAGAAGTGTACTTGTCAGTTGCTTCATCATAGTTTTCAGATGCGATTTCATTACGTACGAAAGCAGCTGCTTGACGACGTGCATGCAAATCACCACGTTTACCTAGAGTAATCATTTTTTCAACAGTTTTACGGATTTCTTTAGCACGAGCTTCAGTTGTCACGATTGATTCGTTGATCAAAAGGTCAGTTGTCAAATCGCGAAGCATTGCTTTACGTTGTGAGCTAGTGCGTCCTAGTTTACGGTAAGCCATTTATTCCTCCTTTATTTATCTTTTAATCCAAGACCCAAATCAATAAGTTTGAATTTCACTTCTTCCAAACTCTTGCGTCCAAGATTTCGTACTTTCATCATCTCTGCTTCAGATTTTTCTGTCAAATCATGCACAGTATTGATACCGGCACGTTTCAAACAGTTGTATGAACGCACAGACAAGTCCAGTTCCTCAATCGTACGATCCAAAATACGGTCGTCAGATTCAGTGTCAGCTTCTTTCATCACTTCAGTTGACTTAGCAATCTCAGTAAGATTTGTAAACAAATCAAGATGTTCTGTCAAAATACGTGCTGAAAGCCCTAAAGCATCTTCTGGAATAATTGTTCCATTAGTCAAGATTTCAAGGGTTAATTTGTCAAATCCATCATTGCTACCTACACGAGCAGGTTCCACTTGATAGTTGACTTTTGTAACTGGTGTATAAATAGAATCTACAGCAAGTGTTCCAACTGGTGCATTATCTTTTTTATTTTCATCAGCAGGTACATATCCACGACCACTGTTAACAGTCATAGTCGCTTTTAGAGAAGAACCTTCACCGATTGTAAAGAGATAATGATCTGGATTTACAATTTCAATATCGCTATCTGTCAAAATGTCACCAGCTGTTACTTCAGCAGGACCTTCAACATCCAGTTCGATGATTTTTTCGTCTTCAACGTACGATTTCACTGCAATTCCTTTAATGTTCAGAATGATTTGCATCACGTCTTCACGAACACCTGGAACTGTGTCAAACTCATGTAACACACCATCAATGTTGATAGATGTCACAGCTGCTCCTGGTAGAGAAGCTAGAAGTACACGACGAAGAGAGTTACCAAGAGTTGTACCGTAGCCACGTTCAAGTGGTTCGATTACAAACTTGCCATAATCTTTATTTTCATCAATTTTTGTTATATTTGGTTTTTCAAACTCGATCATTTAGTTACTCCCTCTTAAACGAAAAGCAGTGTAATGCGATGATTATACACGGCGACGTTTTGGAGGACGAGCACCATTGTGTGGCACTGGAGTCACATCACGAATTGCTGTTACTTCAAGACCAGCGGCAGCAAGCGCACGAATAGCTGACTCACGACCAGAACCTGGACCTTTTACAGTAACTTCAACTGATTTAAGACCGTGTTCTTGTGCAGATTTAGCAGCAGCTTCAGAAGCCATTTGAGCAGCGAATGGTGTAGATTTACGAGAACCTTTGAAACCAAGAGCACCAGCTGATGACCAAGCAATTGCATTACCATGCACATCAGTAATCATAACAATAGTGTTATTAAATGTAGCGTGAATATGAGCAATACCAGATTCGATATTCTTTTTCACACGACGTTTACGTGTTGGTTTAGCCAAGACTTTTACCTCCTATATTATTTTTTCTTACCAGCAATCGCAACAGCTTTACCTTTACGAGTGCGAGCGTTGTTTTTAGTGTTTTGTCCACGGACAGGAAGTCCACGACGGTGACGGATACCACGGTATGAACCGATTTCCATCAAACGTTTGATGTTCAAGTTTACTTCACGACGAAGGTCACCTTCAACTTTGATTGCATCCACTTCACGACGGATAGCATCTTCTTGATCTGATGTAAGATCACGTACACGAACATCTTCTGAGATTCCAGCAGCAGCCAAAATTTTCTTAGATGTTGCAAGTCCGATACCATAAACATAAGTCAATGAGATTACTACGCGTTTGTCATTTGGAATGTCAACTCCAGCAATACGAGCCATGTTTTCTCCTTTCTATCTTATCCTTGACGTTGTTTGTGTTTTGGATTTGCTGGGCAAATTACCATAACACGACCATTACGACGAATAACTTTACAGTATTCGCAAATTGGTTTGACCGATGGTCTTACTTTCATTTCTTATCCCTCCAAGTTTTTCGATTATTTAAAGCGGTAAGTGATACGTCCACGTGTCAAGTCATATGGACTCATTTCGACAGTAACACGATCTCCCGCTAAAATACGAATATAGTTTTTACGAATTTTACCAGAAACTGTTGCTAAAATCTGATGTCCATTTTCAAGTTCAACCGTAAACATTGCATTCGGCATTGTATCAACTACTTTGCCTTCAACTTCAATCACATCGTCTTTTGCCACGCAAAAGCACCTCCATAAATTTCGATTCGATGCCTCTAGACACAGAGACAACAATTATAAGTCAGACTATCTCAGTATAACATTTGTAGCGGATTTTTGCAAGTGTGAAAAACGCTTTATTTCAAATTTGTCAATACTTTTTCGATATCTGAGAAGACATCATTGATATCTTGATTACCTTCGATGTCATGAACCAAACCTTTGGCACGGTAGTGAGCAATGATTGGTTCTCCTTGAGCAATATTCACATCCAAACGACGTTTTACTGTCTCAGGCTTATCATCTTCACGTTGGTAGTAATCTTCTTCTTTATAGTCAACTGGTGGGTTAAAGACCTTGTGGAAAGTTTCTCCAGTTACGCGGTGGATGATACGGCCACTCAAACGTTCCAAGAGGCTATCTGGATTCACTTCAATATTGATAACACCTTCTAGTTCAATGCCAAGTTCAGCCAATGTTTTGTCCAAGGCATGAGCTTGTTCGATCGTACGTGGGTAACCATCCAACAAGAATCCTGTTTCTTTAATATCATCTTGTGAAAGACGTTCTTTTACGATTCCATTTGTAACTTCATCAGGAACCAATTCACCCTTGTCAATGTATGACTTAGCAAGAACACCCATTTCAGTTTGATTTGCCATAGCAGCGCGGAACATATCACCAGTTGAGATATGTGCAACATGGAATTGTTCTACGATTTTTGCTGCTTGAGTTCCCTTACCTGCACCAGGTAAGCCCATAATCAAAAGATTCATGATTTGATCTCCTTATTTTATTTTTAAATAGAAGCAAAAAGTCTTTTCACCCCTATTTAAAAACAAAATAGAAGAGGGGAGACCAAACTCTCACAAATGTCAGAGTTTAAACCTCCACTCCCTCAGCATTTACTGATTCATACTCAATGAAAATCAAAGAGCAAACTAGAAAGCTAGCCGCAGGCTGTACTTGAGTACGCCAAGGTAAAGCTGACGTGGTTTGAATTTGATTTTCGAAGAGTATCAGTAAATACTTTTATTCTGTTCTATCCATGAAACCAACATACTTACGTTTCAATAGGTAACCTTCCAATTGTTTGATTCCTTCAATACCTGTAGAGATAATGATCAAAAGACTGGTTCCTCCAAAAGCAACTGCTTCTGAAAGTCCGAAAACATCCTTTGCTACAATCGGTAAAATGGAAATCACACCAAGGAAGAGGGAACCAACAGTTGCAAGACGACGAAGAAGTTTAGACATATATTCTTCTGTACCTTTACCAGGACGAACTCCATGGATATAGGCACCGCTCTTTTGTAGGTTCTCTGCCGCTTTTTCAGGATTAATCTGCACAAACGTATAGAAGAATGTAAAGAGAATAATCAACAAAGCATACATAGCAATACCTGTTGGTGAAGTTGTTGCCAGCATTTCTTGTGCTGTTCTTACCCAAGCCCAATCATGACCTGTAGCGCTTAAAAACTGTAGAATAGCTGCTGGCGCCGCAGTAATCGAACTTGCAAAGATAACAGGGATAACTCCAGCAGGGTTTACTTTCAAAGGAAGGTAAGAGCTAGATGGAGCGCCTTGTGCAACCTTAGTATATTGGATTGGAATTTTGTATTCTGCTTGTTGAACATAAGTTGTAAAGTAAATAATCAACAATACAGTAATAATCAAAATGATTACGAAAATGATAGATGAGCTGATACGGCTACTTGGGACGTTCACAAAGTAGTCCACATAGATGCCCTGAATCATCTCTGGAATTGAGGCAACAATCCCGGCAAAGATAATCATAGAAACACCATTTCCGTATCCCTTATCTGTAATTTGCTCTCCCAACCAAGTCACAATCATGCTACCAGCTGTTAAGATGATACCAATCATGATAAAGACTTGTGGAGTAAGAGCTGTTTTCAACAATTGAGCTCCAGCCAAAGTATTAAAACCAGCTGTAATCCCGATAGATTGCACAAAGGCTAGACCTAGAGCAATATAACGAGTAGCTTGATTCAATTTTCTTCGACCTACTTCCCCTTGTTTCCCCCACTCTACAAACTTGGGTAAAATATCCATTTGCAAGAGTTGGACAACGATAGAGGCTGTAATGTAGGGACTAACACCAAGTGCAAAAACTGAGAAGTTTTTCATGGCATTCCCTGACACCAAGCTCAACATGTTTAAGAAGGATAATCCACTTAAAGCATTCAAGCTATTGGCATTCACACCAGGAACTGTAATACTAGTCCCGATACGAAAGACCAAAACGATAAAAATTGTAAATAAAATTTTTGATCGAACCTGCTTGACTTTAAGAGCTTCTCTTAATAATTTAAAAAACATAGGTCACCTCTCTTAGATGACTTCTACTGAACCACCTTTAGCAGTGATAGCTTCTTCAGCTGATTTAGAGAATTTAGCTGCTTTCACAGTCAATTTCTTAGTCAACTCACCGTTACCAAGAATTTTAACACCTGATTTTTCAGCTTTAACAATTCCTGCTTCGATAAGAACAACTGGAGTAACTTCAGCACCATCTTCAAAGACGTTCAATTGGTCAAGGTTCACAATTGCGTATTCTTTAGCGTTGATATTAGTGAATCCACGTTTTGGAAGACGACGGAACAATGGAGTTTGTCCACCTTCAAAACCAAGGCGAACTCCGCCACCGCTACGAGCTTTTTGACCTTTTTGACCACGACCAGATGTTTTACCGTTACCTGATGAAGTACCACGACCAACGCGGTTACGTACTTTACGAGAACCTTCTGCAGGTTTCAATTCATGAAGTTTCATTTTTATTTTCTCCTCTTTTGTAAAATGCTAGCGCCGATAAGGGAGAAAAGGTTGTCTCCCCCATCAACTCGCCTATACGACGTCATCATAGATGACTATATCTAGTTTTAGGGGATGGTATACTGCACATCCCCTAAAAATTCATTAGTTTACTTCTTCAACTGTTACCAAGTGAGATACTGCTGTGATCATACCACGGATAGCAGCGTTGTCTTCTTTAATAACAGAGCTGTTCAATTTGCCAAGTCCAAGTGCTACAACAGTTTTACGTTGTGATGGAATGCGTCCGATTGGAGACTTAGTCAAAGTAATTTTAATTTGAGCCATTTTATCCCCTTTCTTATGCCAAATCAGAAACTGAAATACCACGAAGGGCAGCAACTTCTTCAGCGCGTTTCAATTGTTTCAAACCTTCAACAGTTGCACGAACAATGTTGATTGGAGTGTTAGAACCAAGTGATTTAGATGTAATATCTGCCACACCTGCCAATTCCACAACGGCACGAACTGCACCACCAGCAGCAACTCCAGAACCTTCTACAGCAGGTTTCAACAATACTTTAGCTCCACCGAATTCTGAAAGAACTTCGTGTGGGATTGTTGTTCCAACCATAGGAACTTCGATCAAGTTTTTCTTAGCATCGTCTACTGCTTTACGGATTGCTTCTGGAACTTCTTGAGCTTTACCAGTACCAAATCCTACGCGACCGTTGTGGTCACCAACAACAACAAGAGCTGCGAAACGAAGACGACGTCCACCTTTAACAACTTTTGTAACACGGTTGACAGCAACTACGCGTTCTTCTAATTCAACTGCATTGTCTTTAAATGCCATTTTCTAGTGTCCTCCTATTAGAATTTCAATCCGTTTTCACGAGCTGCATCAGCCAAAGCTTTCACACGTCCGTGATATAGATATCCACCGCGGTCGAACACCACTTCTGAAATACCTTTAGCGTTTGCACGTTCTGCAACGAGTTTACCGACAGCAACGGCTTGTTCAGTTTTAGTTCCTTTTGAAACTTCTTTGTCAAGAGTTGAAGCACTTGCGAGCGTTACACCCGCTACGTCATCAATCACTTGAGCGTAGATGCCTGTATTAGAACGGAATACGTTCAAACGTGGGCGATCAGCAGTTCCAGAGAGTTTTCCGCGAACGCGACGGTGGCGTTTTTGGCGGAGTTTGTTTTTATCTGGTTTTGAAATCACAGTTTTCACCTCTTTAGTTTTAAATCGTGTGCTATGCACAAAGTTGGAAAATAGGTTGGTGGTTGAAAATCAACCACTCAACATTATTTACCTGTTTTACCTTCTTTACGGCGAACGAATTCACCAACGTAACGGATACCTTTACCTTTATATGGTTCTGGTGAACGAAGGCTACGTACGTAAGCAGCTGTTTGACCAACTACTTCTTTTGAAATCCCGCTAACAACGATTGTTGTTGGGTTTGGAAGTTCAAAAGTAATTCCTTCTGGAGCTTCAACTTCGTCTGGATGAGATTTACCAACAGCCAAAACAAGTTTAGATCCTTGAAGTTGTGCACGGTAACCAACCCCGCGCATTTCAAGTTCTTTCTTGAATCCTTCAGATACACCAACAACCATGTTGTTCAAAAGGGCACGAGTAGTTCCGTGGATAGTTTTCATTTCTTTTGAATCGTTTGGACGGTGAAGAGTTACTTCAGTACCTTCCACACGGATTTCAATATCTTTTGAGAACTCACGAGTAAGTTCTCCTTTAGGTCCTTTTACAGTTACAACGTTGTCATTGTTAGTGAGTTCAACACCAGCAGGCAACACGATAACTTTATTACCAATACGTGACATGTTTATTTTCTCCTGTTAAATTGTCAGGCCAGAATGGCCAGTTTTCACGGGGTTAAATCGATTTCTCGATTTAAAGGGACATTTAGGTTTCAATTTCAAAGTGAATCTAGGCAGCGTCTCGCAGGCATAACTTTGGGTTAGGCAAGAGACGATAACGAAGAGTCACAAAGAAATTGGGAGCTAAATATTACCAAACGTAAGCGATAACTTCTCCACCAACATTCTTTTGGCGTGCTTCTTTATCAGTAAGCAAACCTTCAGAAGTTGAAAGGATAGCAATTCCAAGTCCGTTAAGAACTTTTGGAAGGTCTTCACGTTTTTTGTAGACACGAAGTCCTGGTTTAGAAACACGTTTCAAGTTAGTGATAACTTTTTCACCGTTTGGTCCGTATTTAAGAAATACACGGATGATGCCTTGTTTGTCATCTTCGATGATTTCAACGTTTTTTACAAAACCTTCGCGTTTAAGGATTTCAGCAATCCCTTTTTTGATGTTTGATGCAGGTACTTCAAGTACTTCGTGTTTAGCTTGGTTAGCGTTACGAATACGAGTTAGGAAGTCTGCGATTGGGTCAGTCATAACCATTTTGTTTTTCTCCTCTTACTAGTAGTTTGCAAGTTGCACTTGCTAGTTAATGATTGAGCTGGGCTCAGATAGTATTGATACATTCAAATGAGAAAACTCTTATTTGAACACGAGCTACAACCTGAGCAAAAAAGATAAATTTGTTTTGGAGCATCGCTCCTACACCTAATTTCCTATTTTTGCTGTGGTTGTTATGCTCTTTGTATCATGATATTACCAAGATGCTTTTGTTACACCAGGGATTTGTCCTTTGTAAGCTAATTCACGGAAGCAAACACGGCAAAGTTTAAATTTGCGGTAAACTGAATGTGGACGACCACATTTTTCACAACGAGTATAAGCTTGAGTAGAGAACTTCGCTGGACGTTTGTTCTTAGCAATCATTGATTTTTTAGCCATTAGATTTACCTCCTATATTATTTTGCAAAAGGCATTCCAAGGCCTGTAAGCAATGCACGTGACTCTTCGTCAGTGTTAGCAGTTGTTACGATAACGATGTCAAGACCACGAGTTTTGTCAACGTCATCGAAGTTGATTTCTGGGAAGATCAATTGTTCTTTCACACCAAGTGTGTAGTTTCCGCGTCCATCAAATGATTTTGTTGGAACACCGTGGAAGTCACGTACACGTGGAAGTGAAACTGAAACCAATTTATCCAAGAATTCGTACATACGTTCACCACGAAGGGTAACTTTTGCACCGATCGCAACACCTTCACGAAGACGGAAGCCGGCGATTGATTTTTTAGCTTTAGTGATAAGTGGTTTTTGACCTGAGATAAGTGCCAATTCTTCAGCAGCTTTTTCAAGGCTTTTAGCGTTTGATACAGCTTCACCAACACCCATGTTCAAAACGATCTTATCTACTTTAGGCACAGCCATCACTGATGAGTAGTTGAATTGTTCTGTCAAAGCAGGAACTACTTCATTAAGATATTTTTCTTTTAAACGATTTGCCATTATACTTCTCCTTTCCTTCGTGATTAATCAAGCACTTCGCCTGATTTTTTGTTGTAGCGAACTTTTTTACCGTCTACAAATTTGTAACCAACACGACCAGCTACACCATTTTTGTCCAAAACTTGAACGTTTGATACGTGGATAGCTGCTTCTTTCTCGATGATACCACCTTGAGGAAGCTCGTTAGTTGGACGTTGGTGTTTCTTAACGATGTTAACACCTTCAACGATAACTTTGTTTACTTTTGGAAGGGCAGTAAGGACAACAGCTTCTGTTCCCTTATCTTTACCAGCGATTACGCGAACTTTGTCGCCTTTTTTTACAAACATTAGGTTTCTCCTTGATTTTTCTTACGCCCATAAGGGCACCCTAGCTTGAAGCTAGGGGACTAGTTTGTTTCTAAAAATTAAAGTACTTCTGGAGCAAGTGACACAATCTTCATGAAGCCACCTTCACGCAATTCACGTGCAACTGGGCCAAAGATACGTGTTCCGCGAGGAGTTTTGTCTTCACGGATGATAACTGCTGCGTTTTCGTCAAATTTGATGTATGAACCATCAGCACGACGAGCACCTGATTTAGTACGAACGATAACTGCTTTAACAACGTCACCTTTTTTAACCGCACCACCAGGAGTAGCTTGTTTTACAGATGCCACGATAACATCACCGATGTTTGCAAATTTACGTCCTGAACCACCAAGAACTTTGATAGTCAAGATTTCGCGAGCACCGCTGTTGTCTGCGACTTTCAAACGAGTTTCTGTTTGAATCATTTCAGTTTTCTCCTTTCAGGTTTGATTAGATGATGACCGCTTCTTCAACAACTTCTACAAGACGGAAACGTTTTGTAGCTGAAAGCGGGCGAGTTTCCATGATACGTACGATATCGCCTTCTTTGGCAACATTGTTTTCATCATGAGCTTTGTATTTTTTAGAGTAGTTAATACGTTTACCATAGACTGGGTGGTTACGTTTTGTTTCAACTACAACTGTGATTGTCTTGTCCATTTTGTCAGATACAACACGTCCAACAAGAACTTTACGATTATTGCGTTCCATTGAAATTTCTCCTTCCCTAGTCTATTATTTCGCTTCAGATTGAACTGTTTTGATACGAGCGATTTGTTTTTTAACTTCTTTCAAGCGAGCTGTTTGTTCCAATTGACCAGTAGCAGCTTGGAAACGAAGTTCAAACAATTCTTTTTTCAATTCGTTTTCGCGCTTCGCGAGTTCTTCTTGAGAAAGACCACGAAGTTCTTTAACAAATTCTTTTACTTCATTAAGTTTCATGCCTTCTCCTTATTCTGCTTCACGTTTTACGAATTTACATTTAACTGGCAATTTGTGGCTAGCAAGACGAAGCGCTTCACGAGCGATCTCTTCAGATACACCAGCGATTTCGAACATCACTTTGCCACGTTTAACTGGTGCTACCCAACCTTCAGGTGCCCCTTTACCAGATCCCATACGCACACCGATAGCTTTAGCAGTGTATGATTTGTGTGGGAAGATTTTAATCCAAACTTTACCACCACGTTTCATGTAACGAGTCATGGCGATACGAGCAGCTTCGATTTGGCGGTTAGTGATCCAGTGGCTAGTTGTAGCTTGAAGACCGTATTCACCGAATGCTACTTCTTTTCCACCTTTTGCTTCACCGCGCATTTTTCCACGGAATTCACGACGGTGTTTAACACGTTTAGGTACTAACATTGGTTATTTACCTCCTTTAGTGTTTTTGCGAGCTGGAAGAACTTCACCACGGTAGATCCATACTTTAACACCAAGTTTACCGTATGTAGTATCTGCTTCTTCCCAAGCGTAATCGATATCTGCACGAAGTGTGTGAAGTGGAACAGTTCCTTCAGAGTATCCTTCAGCACGGGCGATATCTGCACCGTTCAAACGACCTGATACTTGAGTTTTGATTCCTTTAGCTCCAGCACGCATTGCACGTTGGATTGCTTGTTTTTGTGCACGACGGAAAGCAACACGTTGCTCCAATTGACGAGCAATACCTTCACCTACAAGGTGAGCATCCAAATCAGGTTGTTTGATTTCGATGATGTTGATGTGTACTTGTTTTCCAGTCAATTTGTTAAGTTTTGCACGGAGTGCATCAACGTTAGCACCACCTTTACCGATTACCATACCTGGTTTAGCAGTGTGAAGTGAAACGTTAACTTTGTTTACTGCGCGTTCGATTTCGATAGTTGAAACTGCTGCGTCAGCAAGTTCTTTTTGAACGAATTTACGGATTGCAAGATCTTCATGAAGGTAATCCGCGTATTCTTTTTCAGCATACCATTTGGCATCCCAATCACGGATGATGCCGACACGCATACCAATTGGATGTACTTTTTGACCCACGATTTTACCTCCTTATTTTTCTGCAACAGCTACAGTGATGTGAGCTGTACGTTTGTTGATTGGTGAAGCTGAACCTTTCGCACGTGGACGGAAACGTTTCATAGTTGGTCCTTCGTTTGCGAATGCTTCAGATACTACCAAGTTAGCTTTATCCAAACCAAAGTTGTTTTCAGCGTTAGCTACAGCTGAGTTCAAAACTTTCAAGATGATTTCAGCAGCTTTGTTTGGAGTGAATGTCAAGATTGCGATTGCATCGGCTACGCTTTTACCACGGATGTTATCAAGAACAAGACGTGATTTACGAGGTGAAACACGTACTGTACGAGCCATTGCTTTAGCTGAAGTAATTTCTGCCATTTATGTTCTCCTTATTTTCTACGTGTTTTCTTGTCGTCTGCAGCATGACCTTTGTAAGTACGAGTTGGTGCAAATTCACCAAGTTTGTGACCTACCATGTCTTCTTGGATGTAAACAGGTACGTGTTTACGTCCGTCATAAACTGCAATAGTGTAACCAATGAAACTTGGGAAGATCGTTGAACGACGTGACCAAGTTTTAATAACTTTTTTCTTTTCGTCGTTAGCTTGAGCTTCAACTTTTTTCATCAAATGCTCATCGACGAAAGGTCCTTTTTTAAGACTGCGTCCCATTTTTATATTTTCTCCTTTAAATATTGTACCACAGCGGCTTGCGCTCACATGGAGCGCTACCGAGCTGGCGGATTTACTAGTGGCTTAAGCGACTAGTTTAATATTATTTCTCGTTGCGACGACGAACGATAAGTTTGTCAGATTTCGCTTTCTTGTTACGAGTTTTAAGACCAAGAGCAGGTTTGCCCCATGGAGTAGATGGTGCTTTACGACCAACTGGTGCTTTACCTTCACCACCACCGTGTGGGTGATCGTTAGGGTTCATTACAGAACCACGAACTGTTGGACGGATACCTTTCCAACGGCTACGTCCTGCTTTACCAAGGTTTACAAGTCCATGTTGTTCGTTTCCGACAACACCAACTGTAGCACGGCAAGTTCCAAGAATCATACGAACTTCACCTGATTGAAGACGAACAAGAACGTATTTACCTTCAGAACCCAATACTTGAGCAGATGCTCCAGCAGCACGTACCAATTCACCACCACGACCTGGTTTCAACTCGATGTTGTGGATCAAAGTACCAACTGGGATGTTAGCAAGTGGAAGAGCGTTTCCGACTTTGATATCTGCTTCTGGACCTGAAACGATACGTTGACCTACTTCAAGACCTTTTGGAGCGATGATGTATGCTTTCACACCGTCAGTGTAGTGTACAAGAGCGATGTTTGCAGAACGGTTTGGATCGTACTCGATTGTTTTAACAACTGCTTCAACGTTGTCTTTGTTACGTTTGAAGTCAACCAAACGGTAGAAACGTTTGTGTCCACCACCTTGGTGACGAACAGTGATACGACCGTTGTTGTTACGACCAGCCTTGCTCTTCAATGCAACAAGCAATGATTTTTCTGGAGTGCTTGTTGTGATTTCAGCGAAATCCAAAGAAGTCATATTACGGCGACCGTTTGTTGTTGGTTTATAAACACGAATTCCCACGATATTTCCTCCTTAGATTATTCAGCTTCAGCAGCAAACAACTCGATTGCTTTTGAATCAGCTGTAAGTGTGATGATAGCTTTTTTAGTTTTGTTAGTAAAACCAGTGTAACGTCCAACACGTTTAGCTTTTGGTTTTACGTTGATTGTGTTAACATTAGCAACTTTAACACCTTCGAAAGCAGCTTCAACAGCTTGCTTGATCAAAAGTTTGTGTGCACGAGTGTCAACTTCAAATACATATTTTCCTGCTTCAAGTTGAGCCATTGAGCTTTCAGTGATTACAGGTTTTTTGATAACATCATACAAATTCATTATGCAAGAACCTCCTCGATTTTAGAGATAGCTGCTTGTGTGACAAGAAGTTTGTCGCTATTTGCGATGTCAAGAACACTTGCAGTTGTAGCAGTTGCAACTTTCACGTTTGGAAGGTTACGAGCTGAAAGAGCTGCGAATTCATTTCCTTCTTCAAGGATAACAAGAACTTTAGAATCGATGCTCAATGCTGCAAGAACTTTTGCAAATTCAGCAGTTTTTGGAGCTGTAAATGAAAGAGCGTCTACAGCTACGAATTTGTTTTCAGCAACTTTTTCAGAGTAAACTGATTTAAGAGCTAGGCGACGAACTTTTTGTGGAAGTTTGTAGCCGTATGAACGTGGAGTTGGTCCGAAGACAACACCACCACCACGCCATTGTGGTGAGCGGATAGAACCTTGACGAGCACGTCCAGTTCCTTTTTGACGCCATGGTTTGCGTCCACCACCTGATACTGCAGAGCGGTTTTTAACAGCGTGTGTTCCTTGACGAAGGCTTGCGCGTTGGCTGATGATCACATCAAACACAACTGATTCATTTGGTTCGATACCAAATACTGCATCGTTAAGAACAACTTGGCCAGCTTCTTTACCAGTTTGGTCAAATAATGTTACGTTTGCCATTGTGACTGATTTCCCCTTTCTTTATTATTTACCAGCTTTAACTGCTGATTTGATAGTGATAAGAGATTTCTTAGCACCTGGTACGTTACCTTTGATAAGGATAACGTTCTTTTCTGGAACAACTTGTACAACTTCAAGGTTTTGAATTGTTACACGGTCGCCACCCATACGTCCTGCAAGGTTTTTACCTTTGAATACACGGTTAGGTGCAACAGGTCCCATTGAACCTGGACGACGGTGGTAACGAGAACCGTGAGCCATTGGTCCACGTGATTGTCCGTGGCGTTTGATGACACCTTGAAAACCTTTACCTTTAGAAGTACCAGTTACGTCAACAACATCTCCAGCTGCGAATGTTTCAACTGTGATTTCAGCACCAACTTCCAAGCCTTCAACGTTTTTGAATTCACGAATGAAGCGCTTAGGAGCCGTGTTAGCTTTCGCTACATGTCCTTTAGCAGGTTTGTTGCTCAATACTTCGCGTTTGTCATCGAAACCAACTTGGATAGCGTTGTATCCGTCTGTTTCAACAGTTTTAACTTGAAGAACAACGTTTGGAGTTGCTTCAATAACTGTTACAGGGATCAATTCGCCAGCTTCAGTGAAGATTTGAGTCATTCCCACTTTTTTCCCTAAGATTCCTTTTGTCATGAGAAAATAGTTCCTTTTCTATATTTTTTATTCAAAAAGTTTTTAACGAGCGTTTTTTATGCTCAAGGTATCAAGCTTTAGATTAAAGTTTGATTTCTACGTTTACACCACTTGGAAGATCCAATTTCATCAAAGCATCAACTGTTTTTTGAGTTGGGTTAACGATATCGATCAAACGTTTGTGTGTACGCATTTCAAATTGTTCGCGAGAGTCTTTGTATTTGTGAGTCGCACGAATAATTGTGTAGAGGCTACGTTCAGTTGGAAGTGGGATTGGACCCGCAACTTGTGCACCTGTACGAGTAGCTGATTCTACGATTTTTGCAGCCGCTGTGTCAAGCGTACGGTGTTCGTAAGCTTTCAAACGGATACGGATTTTTTTGTTTGCCATCTTTTTCTCCTTTTCGTCTATTTAAGATAATAGGCTAGCTCCACAAGAAAACCGACGCGGTGTTGCGTGGCAATGCAACCGAGCGTGTCGCAACCTCTTGCATCAAAGCTAAAGCTGTAATTTACAGCACCATAATAGAATAACACAAAGCCCCTGCGATTGCAAGGGATTTGTTGCTGTTTTTTTAAATTTTTAACATGAAAATGTTTTCTTTTTTGACAGGTCATTTATTTAAGTATTTTATGGAAGAAAGTTACTCTCTCTTCACCTGTTCATAGCTTTCTTTTCCATCATTGAGTTTGTCCCAAATCACTACTTGCCCACTTTTTAGGGATTTTTGCACATCGATAATTCGTTGATTGGACGAACCACGAAACTGGAGCATGAGATTCCTCTTAGTTCGGTCATACCGTCCATCGACAAGGATGTCAATTAGCGATAAGAGTTCCAGTTTATCTGGAGTTTCCAGCATCATTTCTTCCCAAGTGTAGCCCGTCCAGGACCAGATATCTTTGTCTGGCAATTCCTTTCGGATGCGTCTAACGAGTGGCAAGAGAATACCCGTATTGAGAAAAGGTTCTCCTCCCAACAAAGTCAAGCCTTGAACATAGGGCTGAGCAAGATCTGACATGATCTGTTCTTCTAATTCTGCTGTATAGGGAATGCCTGCATTAAAAGACCAAGTCGCAACATTATAACATCCCTCGCAGTGAAACATACAGCCCGATACATAGAGAGAGTTGCGCACTCCTTCTCCATCTACAAAGTTAAAGGCCTTGTAGTCAATGATACGGCCTTGACTAAGTTCCTCGCTTTTCCATTCTTGTGGTTTAGGATTATTCATTCGCTACCTCTATCCAATAACGCTCGACTCCATTACGAGCATCCTCAATGAGACCTCCATTTGCTAGAATGACTGCTCTACTAGCAGGATTATTCACACTACAGGTCACAAGAGCTTTCTTGATGTTCTTTTCCTTAGCCAGTTTTAAACCTTGTCGGAGAGTTTCTTTAGCATAACCTTTGCCTCTTTCAGATGGTCGGATAGAATAGCCTATATTCCCTGCATAATTCAGCAGTCCCTCATTCAGTCTCAATCGCAAGTTTAAAAACCCTAGAGCACGACCTGATTCACCAAACAATACGAACTGTATCGATGGAACACGATTTTCAGGCAAGTTTATTCCCATCTCTTTTTGCATATTTGTTTCCAACCACTCTTCATACACAAAGTTCTCAGCATCCCAAAAGCCTCCATCATGGGCTGATTGGGTCTGCTCAAACTCTGCCATCATGTCTAAAACAGCTTCTCTATCTACTATTGTTGGTCTGCGTAGTTCCATCCTTACCTCCCACTAAGAGAAAAGCGAGAGTTGACTCTCACTTTTATTTTTTCTTGTTCTTGTTTAAAAATTGTTCTCTGAGGTTGAGCAAACGTTCTTTCTTACCAGCTCCACCTTTAGAGTGTTTCTCGTGATAACGGGTCACTTGTGCGCGCCCCTTATCGTCTAATTGATATTTTCCCATCTCATTTCTTTCTAATTGGTTACTTGATGACCAGCTATTTTAATCGTTGAGCCATTCATGTGTTTGACACGCGCTGCGATTTCCTTGTGACGTCCATTGACCATAGGTCTCGCTTGAGGATTGCCTAAATAGCCACAAGTCCGTTTAACAACGTCTACTGTTTTAGGGTCGCTATTGCCACAGTTAGGACAAGCAAAGCCCCTCTCAGTTGGTTCAAAATCCCCTTCAAAATCACACTTGTAGCAACGGTCAATTGGTGTATTGGTCCCTAGATAGCCGACACGGTCATAGGCATAGTCCCAGACAGCTTCCAAGGCCTTTGGATTTTGCTGGAGAACTGGATACTCACAATAATGGATGAAACCACCCGACGCACCTGCTTCTGGATAGATTTTTTCAAAATCCAGTTTTTCAAACGGTGTTGGATTTTTACGAACATCGTAGTGGAAAGAGTTGGTGTAGTATTCCTTGTCTGTAATATCAGGAATAGAACCAAACTTCTCTGTATCTAGTCGACAGAAACGGTCTGTCAAACTTTCAGATGGTGTTGAGTAGATAGAGAAATGATAGCCATATTGGTCAGACCACTCTTCTACACGGCGTTTCATATCACGAATGATGTCCAGAGTGAATTCCTTGGCTTCTGTATTGTGTTCCCAGCTATTTCCAAAGAAGACAGTAGCCACTTCGTACAAACCGATGTAACCCAGCGAAACAGTTGCCCGACGATTCTTAAAGAGCTGGTCAACACTTTCTTCTTTACCTAGACGATGGCCAAAAGCACCGTACTGATAAAGGATAGGAGCATTCGCTGGCGTCGCTTCTTTAGTGCGTTCGACACGGTAAACCAGAGCATCTTCTGCGATATTCATACGCTCGTTGAAGATTTCCCAGAACTTATTCATGTCGCCCTCAGACTCAAGAGCAATACGAGGCAGGTTAACTGTCACAACACCCAGATTCATACGGCCTGAATTGACTTCTACACCATTCTCATCCTTCCACCCTTGGAGAAAGGAACGGCAACCCATAGGCACCTTAAAAGAACCTGTCAAGTCAACAATCTTATCGTAAGACAAGACGTCTGGGTACATCCGCTTGGTTGCACACTCAAGAGCCAACTGCTTAATGTCGTAGTTGGGAGTCCCTTCTTCCAAGTTAAGACCTCTTTTCAGAGTAAAAATCAGTTTAGGGAAGATAGCCGTACGATGTTCTGAACCAAGACCCTTGATACGAATAGTCAAAATAGCTTTTTGAATTTCTCGTTCAAAACGACTAGTTCCTAAACCAAAACCTAGCGAAGTAAAAGGTGTTTGTCCATTTGAAGTGAAGAGAGTATTAATTTCATACTCGAGAGATTGCATGGCATCATAGATGTCTTTTTGTGTTTTCTTCCAAGCGTAATCTTCCCGTTTGTCAGGTAAGACCCACTCTTCCGCATCCTTAAGGTGTTTTTGATAATTCTTCTCTGCATAAGGCGCCAAGACCTCATCGATACGGTCAGCTGAACAGCCTCCATACTGGCTAGAAGCAACGTTGGCAATGATTTGGGAAATCTGAGCTGTTGCAGTCTGGATAGACTTAGGACTTTCCACCTCCGCATTTCCAATCTTAAAACCATTCTCCAACATCCCCTTGAAATCAATCAAACAGCAGTTGGTCATAGGGGTGTAGGGGCTATAATCCAAATCATGATAGTGGATATCCCCCTTTTGGTGGGCATTGGCTACGTGCTTAGGGAGCATTTGCAGTCCGATTGATTTCCCAACAATCCCCGCCGTCAAATCACGCTGGGTATTAAAAACATCACTATCTTTATTAGCATTCTCATTGACAACTGCCTGATCTTTATTGAGAAGCTTATGGATACTAAAGTTAATATCTGTCGCTTTTGAGCGCTCAAAATCCCTCTGTGTCCGATAAGTGATATACTCCTCAGCTAGCGCATATTCTTTGGCTTCAAGGAGTTCATGCTCTACAATATTTTGGATTTCATAAATCTTAACTCCCTGCGGAAAGCGACTTTGAATTTCTGTGACAATTCGCTCAGTCAGAGCATTGAGGCGTTTTTCGACTAAGGGTGTCACATCCATAACCTTATCTGCCGCCTTGTGGAGAGCCTTGTCAATCTTATCCACATCAAATACAACACGTCTCCCATCTCGTTTTTCAACGAAGAGAGTTGGCAAAATTGTAATTTTTTCTTCTAGTGCAATCATATACATGCTCGTTTCTAAAATGTTCTTTCTAAAAAGTATTATACCACTCTAAAAAGAAAAATCAATATCTTGTGTTAAAAATCCTAAAATTTTTAAAAATACACAAGATATTGATTTTGTTATTTAATTTTATAGACTTTAAATTCTGAGTAATCAGTCTTCACTTGTTGGTAATTTTCTTTCAAGATTGTTTCTACTTCAGACCAGACTGCCACCTTGTCGTTTACCACAATCACCTTAGGTTGGTTTTCTTTCAAGTCATTGATTAAACTAGTTTTATTCTCTTCTGTACTCGTGTAAAGAAGAGGTGATAGGAACATGGATCCAGCCAAACGCTGGCTTTCTTTATACATCTGAACATGTGAATCCCAAATATAAATTTGGTCTCCCTCACTCGTCTCTTGTTTGACTCTGTCTACTACTTGATGTTGTTCTCTATAAGAAGCTGGATGCAAGACAAAACGAGCTACAAAAGGAATTGCAATCAGATAAACCACCACTAGGATCGGTAAGTAGAGATTCCCTTTCATGAATTTTTTCCATAAAGTAGGAACATCTTCTCTTCTCCGACGACGAGCTCCTCTAGCTGAATGTTTCCCACGAATACTGGTCATCAAAAGAAGGAGTAAAGACGGAAGGATTAGAATCAAACGAGAACCGTGAAGAGGTTCTTGAGAAAAAAGCAACAAGACTAATACAAATAAGAAAGCAAAACTAGCTGGTACTGAAATAACATATAATCTTGATGCCTTTGATTGGAACAATCCTAGAAAAATAAGGAAGAGAGCTCCTAAACCAAAGGTCAACAAACCATAGAATACAACATTATCCATTAGTTGGGGATTGGTAAAGACCTGAAGGGAATCAATCGGATACAAAAGACTCCCTATAGCTTCTCCAAAACCACCTGAAGCAAGAACATAGTATCCTACTGGGTAAAAGATGAGAGAAAAGCCAAGTGCTGCTGCAAAAAACTGATAAACTCCATGAGCAAGGCGACCATGCCCAACATTAAAGACAAATAAACCAATCGTTACTACTGCAGTAAAGAGAAGACTTGTAATAGGCTCTATGAAAAATGATAGACCCAAAAAGAACCCCAGACGTAGAAATCCCTTGTCATGGTTAGGATTTGATAGATAAGCTGCTATGAACGAAAATCCTGCAAACAGAAATGGCAAAGCTAAAATCGTTGCATATCCTCCTCCAAAACCGAGACCAGATACCAAAATATAAAATATGGTTAGGAGTTGCTTGGCTTGTTCCTTTTGTCCCGTCAGATAGTCAGTTGAAGAAAAGAGGAAGTAACCTCCTCCTAAGAGGGCTAGCCATTCTACCAAGGCAAAAAGAATGCCTCCTTGGGTAATATAAAGTAGCAAGTAATAAATAAGACCGTGACTAGCATAATAGCTACTGTAGATCTGTCCTCCCTGATGTAAAGCCCACCCTATATACAAATCCTGCGCCTGAGAGGGACTTACCATATCTAAAAGTAAAGGTATCACCACAGAAAAAAACGTTGCAATCGTACTTCCAATGATGAGTCTGAAAAACGGGAAAGCTACCTGTTCTTCTTTTTCTACATGAGATTCAAGGTTCCTATCCAATCTATTTTCAATTTCATTACTCTGTATCGTTTCGGATACTTCTTCGATTCTGCCATATACAGCCATGTCGTTTCTCCTATTCAATTTATCTGTCTTAGTATATCAAAAAGACCTAAAATTGTCAGCTTGCGATGGCTGTTTGAGTGATTTTTTGCTTAGTTTCACAAAGGTTTCAATTTCCCGAAATCGATGTAAATTCGTCTGTTTAAATGTTATGATATAATCCAATTCTTTCTGAGTCAGCATCTTTCCTCCTACATCTTCTTATTCGTAAAAGGCAAGAAAAATAGGACTGGTTTGTGTCCTAAGTCCTAGATTTCTTATAAGATTGGGGCAAATAACTGGGCAATTTCCTTAATCAATTTCTGATACCAGCTATTTTTTATCGTATGAGGGAAAATTTCTTGCGATGCTGAAAAAATCTCTTGAAAATCTTTTTGAATCTCTGTGATTGATGCCGTTTTATATAGCAAAACTGCATCTTCATAGTGATGAAGCAAACTTCTATAATCTAAATTAATCGTTCCAACTGCAGCAAAGTCCTTGTCCACTAGGATTTGTTTACTATGGATGAAGCCAGGACTATACTCAAAAATCCTGACTCCTGCTGACAACAAATCCGGATAGGCCCCTCTTGTGATGAGTTGGATTAATTTTTTATCCGGAATGAAAGGAGTCACGATGCGGACATCAACACCTCTCATGGCTGCATTTTTAATACTCTCAGTTAAATCATAGTCAATGATCAAGTAAGGTGTCGTTATATAAATAGAATCGGTAGCCTGATTAATCAAACTTTGATAAACCTTTTTCCCTACCTGGGTACGGAAGATAGGCTTGGGTCCACTACCGTACGGAATACAGAGTCCTTGGCTAGAACAAGGCTGGTTTTCCAAGTGATACTGATCAAAATCGCTGATTTCCCCACGATTGATGTACCAAGTCATCAAAAAGAGACGGGTTAAAGCCTTGACACCAGGACCATCTATGCGAATCCCACTGTCCTTCCAGTAGCCAAAACGTTCTACATGGTTGATGTACTCATCAGCTAAGTTAATGCCTCCTGTATAGGCTACCTGACCATCTATGACAAGGATTTTCCGATGGTCCCGATTGTTGTAAGCCACCGTCAAACGAGGAATCACCTTGTTAAACTTATGGGCTTCAATTCCTCGACTACGAAGCTGAATAGTATAGTCGCCAGGCAAAGTCGCCATACAGCCGATATCATCATAGAGCATCTTGATCTCTACACCTTGAGCTGCCTTTTTCTCTAGTATGCCTAGTATGCTATTCCACATCAGACCTTCTTCGACAATATAGTACTCTAGAAAGATAAACTTTTCAGCTTTCTTAAGATCTTCCAACATATATTGCCACATGCTTTCACCTGAAGAAAAGAATTGTGAGTCCGTTCGATCATATACATCGGCATTGCTATCCATACTCAACAAAGATTTGATAACTCCGTAAGCCGCCTTATCCTCTTCCTTCAATTTCTGGCGGAGAGATTTACTGTTATCCTCCCGAAAATGCATGGAACCAAGTTTTTCCAACTGCTTGATTTCTTTTTTGGACAATCGCCTTTCACCAAACATCAGATAGAGCAAGGGGCCAATGACAGGAACAAAAGTCACCACTAACCACATCACTTTACTATCAGGTGTCATTGAGCGATTGACAATCGCTACGATAGTCGCCATACTCATAAAGATTAAGAGAATACCCCATCGAATAGGAGCCATCCGCCCTAAATAAAGAAAGAGACCAAAAACAAGACAAAGTTCAAGTAGCATAATCGAAAGACTAAAACCATACTTGGACATCAATAATTGAAATTTTCTATATTTCATATCCCCTCCTTGATATTTTGATACTCAATGAAAAGCAAAGAGCAAACTAGGAAGCTAGTCGCAGGTTACTCAAAACACTGTTTTGAGGTTGCAGATGGAAGCTGACGTTGTTTGAAGAGATTTTCGAAGAGTATGAATGCTAAAAACAGGTAATTAATACTAGTATAACGCAGGTATTCGGTAGAAGGCAAGTATTTATAATCATTTTTCTGAGTAAAAGCAAAAGAGACTGACAAAACCAGTCTCCTTCTAGTCTATTTTGATAAAACAATGCGATCAGACGCGTCTCTATCCATATCGTCAATAATCATCTGATTGCCATTGATTGCATAAATCTTGGCATCATCACCAATAATCATGCGTTGATTAGCAGCGTCGAAGCTAACCTGCTTGATTTCTTGTTCCCCATCAGTTTCTACCTGTGTCCAGGTGCCAGTTGTTCCAGTTACCACTAAAGTGATACGGTCTCCTTCGTCCTGACCAGTATAAGTCCCATCAATATTAGTTGGTTGAGCCTCAGGCGCATTTTGTGAAGAACTTGTCGCTGCCTGATTTGTATTTTCTGTAGAAGATAAAGCAGCTTGTGATTGTTGAGTTTGTTGTGTTTGCGATTGAACTACTGGTTGTTGAACTCTTTGTGAACAAGCTACTAAGAGACTAAGACTTGCTAAAGAAGCAAGAGAAAGTGTGAATCTTTTTAATTTCATGATGAATTTCCTTTCTGCTACCAATGTAGAGAATGTTTCTTCTAACTGATAGTTCCCCTAGTATAACAAGTTCCAAAAAGGAGGTCAATTTATCTGCTCATGGGTCAGTAGGTGGCTCCGTACTTCTGAGATAAAATAGAGAGATCCTGTAACAAACAACAAATCCTGGGTATCGGCTCTTTCTTCGAAACTGCTGATAAATTCGCGATAAGAAGGAATTACATCGTAACCTGTTATATCTGTCTCATCTAAAGAACCCTGATAGTCAAAGCCGGTCACCTTGAGTTCCACCTGAGGCAAATTTTCAGTTAGATAAGCCAACATCCCTTGATAATCCTTCCGTTTCAAGGCTCCAAATAGGATTTGAGGACGATATCCTTCCTGCTCTTTTTCTTTGATAAACTCAACCAAGCGAGTCAAGGCAGGGAGATTATGGGCACCGTCCAAGTAGATATGAGAACGAATACGCTCCAAACGTCCAGCCCAATGGGTCTTCTCCAAAGCTCGTCTTACAGCCTGCTCATCAACAACTTCCTTTCTTTCTCCCATAAAAAGAAGAAAAGTTTGCAACGCCAAGGCCGCATTCTCCTGCTGATAAGCTCCTTCTAAACCTATTTTCAGCCGCGAAATATTTAGTAAAGAACTTGAAAAATCGCCATTCAGCATTGAAAAATCTTGGCCTGCCTGATAAAGGTCAACAGCTAAAGATTCGGCTTTTTTCTGACAAACAAGACTAGCTTCTGAAGGCAATTTTGCAATCACTGCCTTCTTACCAGTCTTGAAAATACCAGCTTTCTGCTCTGCGATTGCTTCTAGACTATCGCCCAAGGTCTCCTGGTGGTCAAGCCCAATGGAGGTGATGACAGCAAGCTCTCCAGTTACCACATTGGTCGTGTCAAGTAAGCCACCAATTCCCACTTCTAGTAAAACCAAATCCACCTCTTGCTCCCTAAAATAGAGGAAAGCAATCAAGGTCAGCAATTCAAAAAAGAACAACTGGTCATGAGTCTGCAGAAGCGTCTTTTCCATCTCCTTGACCTGCTCAGCTAAACGGATAAAGTCTGCGTCTGCTATAGGTTGTCCATTAATGCAGATTCGGTCATTGACGGAGACAATATGAGGGGAGGTAAAGGTCGCAACTTTCTTTCCATGCCCCATAAATATTCCCCTCATAAAAGCAATGGTAGAACCTTTCCCATTAGTCCCTGTCACATGGATAATAGGATAAGACTTCTCAGGATTTCCTAACAAATCCACCGCTTCTTGCATTCGGCCCAAACCTGATCGAAAATTCAAACCAATCCGACTATGAAGCCATTCTTCTACTTCAAACATATACCTCTCCTCGACAAAAGTATAATCAATTACCTAGCAAAATTCCATAGATAATAAAAACGAGGTCAGGATTTTCGTCCCAACCTCTTACCTGGTTAGCTAATCACTAGCTACTATAAATTTTAGCTTGGGGTAAAACATCCACTGGATGTGCCTGCGTTTCTAATTTCTAGCGCAGTGCTAAACACGTCCACTGGACGTGTTTACTCCTCCATAAAGCTGTTGAAGACTTCTTCAATCATGTTCCATTCGTCTTCTGAGTCTTCTGGGATTGGTTGCAATTCGCCTTCTGTTCCATCTTCGTTTTCGATGAATGAGTAAGCTTGGATTTCAACTTGTCCGTCTTCGTCTTCTTCTGCGTTAACTGGTACTAGAAGAACATAGTTTTTACCAAATTCTTCTTTTCCGTCAATGGTCAAAAGGATTTCAAACAAGGTTTCATTTCCTTGTTCATCTACTAGTGTGATTAGTTCACGTTCTTCGTGGTCGTGGTTATGATCGTGTGACATAGCCTCTCCTTTATATTAAAATTTTCTATCTAAATAGTTTTGTAAAATCAGCTGAGCTGCTAACTTATCAATGACTTTTTTGCGCTTATTGCGACTAATATCTGCTTGTTCAATCAACATGCGCTCTGCGGCAACTGTTGTCAAGCGTTCATCTTGATAGTCTACTGGTAAACCAAAAAGCTCTTCTAGCTTTGCTCCGTAGGCTTGACTAGCTTCCACGCGCGGTCCGCTTGTATTGTTCATGTTTTTAGGCAAGCCCACTACAAATCGTTCCACCTTGTAAGTATCAACCAACTCCTTAACGCGGTCAAAACCAAATTGACCTTGCTCCTCATTGATTTGGATGATTTCAAGTCCTTGAGCTGTAAAACCAAGCGGATCGCTAATGGCCACCCCTACCGTTTTTGAACCGACGTCCAATCCCATAATTCTCATAGGTTATAGATCGACTCCTTGTCCTTTAAGGTAGTAGCGGACCAATTCCTCAACGATTTCATCACGCTCATACTTACGGATTTGATTTCGTGCATTATTATAACGAGGAACGTAGGCAGGGTCTCCACTCAATACGTAACCTACGATTTGGTTGATTGGGTTGTAGCCCTTATCGTTCAACGAAGCATAAACATCAGTCAGAGTTTCGCTAATTTCTTTTTTATTGGAATCGTCCAATTTAAAACGTACTGTTTCTTCAGTAAATCCCATTCTAACACCCTCTTTCCTTAGAATAGTACCATTATAGCATAATTCCTTACGTTCTACAATTCAGGCAGTCTATTTATTTGGATTTTCTATTGTTCTGTCGCACCATTTGCCAATCTGTCTGAAATATATTTGCTTGGTTCATTTTTCAAGAGATTTTCTAAACCAATGTTCTTCAAATATTCTAACTGAGAAGCCTTCTTGACATCCAAAACTTGAAAATCAAAACTAGTCGTTGTTTGAAGTTCGGTTGCGCTCAATAGTTTAGTTTCAAGCTTAAATCCTGCTAATTTACGAGCTTCTACGATGGATTCGTCTTTCTCTTCCGCCTCGAGAAGAGCTTTTTGGGTTTCTTCCACTCCATGTTGGTCAATATAAGTCTTCAACTCATCTGAGACTGGACGCTTTTGTTGAATGCTTAAGCTCAAAAAAGTCTTGTCTTTGTAAGTAATGGTTTGGGTTTGCTGGCTGCCATCATCTGACTTGGGCAAGACCAAAGTCTTGGTCACAACTGTATTCTTCTCGGCATTTTCAATAACTGGCAATGCCGACTGAAGCGTATCCTTTTCTGTTTTTGTAGCTGGTCCAGTTTCTTTTTTCTGTCCGCAACCAACCAGGACAAAAAGGAAAGCTAGACTAACAAGAACTATTTTTTTCATTTCTTTCTTCTTTCTTTTTGAAATTAAAATAGAATAAGACTGGGAGTTGCTCCCAGCCTTGATGTTTATAGAGCTGCACGCAAACGTGCTTCTGCATTTTCTACATTACGGACAGAGCGTGGTAGGAAGGCACGAATATCATCTTCCTTATAGCCAACTTGCAGGCGTTTTTCATCTACAAGGATTGGGCTCTTTAAAATTCTCGGCGTTTCCATAATCAGATTGAGGACTTCATTGACGCTCAAATCTTCAATATCCACTCCAAGGGCTTTGGCATAGCGATTTTTAGATGAAACGATGCTGGCTATTCCGTTATCTGTTTTGGTTAGAATATCCAGTAATTCTTCTCTCGTAATTCCTTCTTTACCAAGGTTTTGTTCTTTATAACTTAACTGGTGGGCATTGAGCCAGGTTTTTGCTTTTTTACAGCTAGTACAACTTGAGACTGTATAAATTTTAATCATGTACCTACCCCTTTCGCTACATGTTACTATCAGTTTAGTCTATTATACCATAAAAAACATCCGACTTGCGACCTATTTTTAAATTTTTTTGACTTTTTTCGTCATTTTCGTACTTTTTTCTTGACAAATAACTAAATGACTATCAACTCTTTTGGAGCTAGGGTCAACAATTCACAACCTGTCTCTGTAATCAGAATATCATCCTCAATACGAACACCATATTTACCTTCGATGTAAATACCCGGTTCGTCTGTCAAAGCCATACCTGCCTTAATAGTTTCTGTAGAAGTTTGGCTAAAGTAAGGCTCTTCATGGATATCCAGTCCAATACCGTGTCCGATACCGTGGGTAAAGTAGTCGCCATAGCCTGCCTCAATGATAATATCACGAGGAATTTTGTCAAAGTCGCGGAAACCTAATCCTGCCTTAGCCTGGTCAATCAAGGCTTGGTTGGCTTTCAAAACCGTATTGTAAATCTCCGCCTGCTCATCGCTGACATGCCCCAAGTAGATAGTTCGTGTCATATCGCTGACATAGTGGTCATAGAGGCAGCCGAAATCCATGGTAATAGCTTCTCCCAGCTCCACTGGTTTGTGCATGGGATGGGCATGGGGCTTAGAAGAGTTGATTCCGCTAGCTAAGATAGTGT
Organism: Streptococcus mitis; assembly: GCF_009496205.1. Lineage (GTDB taxonomy): Bacteria > Bacillota > Bacilli > Lactobacillales > Streptococcaceae > Streptococcus > Streptococcus mitis_BN. Next base: position 43,638 of record NZ_WIJO01000001.1, on the reverse strand, counting down.
CAAAAGACAAGCCAGATGCTCCCAACTCACGCATACGGAAGTCAAGGAAGTTGGCAATCTCAATTTCAGTCTTTCCTGGCTTGATAAAGTCAAGCGCATCGCGGAAAGCTTGGTCTGAGATAGAACAAGCCTTGCGAATAGCTGCAATCTCCTCTTCATCCTTAATCATACGAAGACCTTCAACAAACTGAGTTTGTGGAAGCAAGTCAATTCCTTCAAAGGCTACCTGCATACGGTGGTAATAAGATACTGAAATCTCATCCTCAAAACCGATTCGAGACAAGCCCATATCCTTAACAATGCCTGCAATGACAGCCAATTCATCACGATCAGCCACAATCTCAAACCCACTGGTTTCTTGCTTAGCTGCAATGATATAGCGAGAGTCTGTCACCAAGACCTGACGGTCACGGCTGATGAAGACTGTTCCGTTTGAGCCCCAAAAACCAGTCAAATAATAGACGTTTTTAAGGTTATTGATGATGATGCCATCTAGTTCTTTTTCTTGCATTTTAGCTAGAAATGCTTGTACACGTTTATTCATGATGTAACTTTCCTTTCAAATAGTGTCCTGTGTAGCTGGCTTCATTGGCCGCTACTTCTTCTGGAGTTCCTGTTGCGATGATGGTTCCACCACCGACACCGCCCTCAGGTCCCAAGTCAATAATATGGTCTGCAGTCTTAATAACGTCTAGATTGTGCTCAATGACGAGGACTGTATTGCCATCGTCTACAAAGCGAGCTAAAACCTTAAGCAAGCGAGCGATATCCTCGGTATGAAGACCTGTCGTCGGCTCATCCAGAATGTAGAAAGATTTTCCTGTCGATCGTTTGTGGAGTTCACTAGCCAGCTTCATACGCTGGGCTTCTCCCCCAGAAAGGGTGGTAGCTGGTTGCCCTAGCGTCACATAGCCCAGTCCCACATCCTTGATGGTCTGAAGTTTACGTTGAATCTTTGGAATATGTTGGAAGAATTCCACTGCATCGTTGACGGTCATATCCAAGACCTGCGAGATATTTTTTTCCTTGTAATGAACTTCTAGGGTTTCACTATTGTAGCGGGTTCCGTGGCAGACCTCACAAGCTACATAAACATCTGGCAAGAAGTGCATCTCAATCTTGATAATCCCGTCACCTGAGCAGGCTTCACAGCGACCACCCTTGACATTGAAACTGAAACGCCCCTTCTTGTAGCCTCGAATCTTGGCTTCATTTGTCTGAGCAAAAAGGTCACGTATATCGTCAAAAACTCCTGTATAGGTAGCCGGGTTGGACCTCGGCGTTCGTCCGATTGGACTCTGGTCGATGTCAATCAAGCGGTCTACATGCTCAATCCCTGTAATGGTTTTAAACTTACCAGGCTTGTCTGAATTACGGTTGAGCTTCTGGGCAATAGCTTTTTTGAGAATGCTATTGATTAGGGTCGATTTCCCTGAGCCCGACACACCTGTCACTGCGATAAATTTTCCTAGTGGAAAGCGAGCTGTGACATTTTGTAAGTTGTTCTCACGCGCTCCCGTCACCTCGATAAAACGACCATTTCCTGTACGGCGCTCTTCTGGTACTGGAATGGCACGTTTGCCTGACAAGTACTGGCCTGTGATAGACTTGCTGTTACGAGCTACCTGTTTAGGCGTCCCTGCAGCGACAATCTCTCCACCAAAAACACCTGCACCGGGACCAACGTCAATCAGATAATCAGCCTCGCGCATGGTATCTTCATCATGTTCCACCACGATAAGAGTATTACCCAAGTCACGCATCTTTTTCAGACTTGCAATGAGACGGTCATTATCCCTCTGGTGAAGACCGATTGACGGCTCGTCTAGGATATAGAGGACACCTGATAAGTTAGAGCCAATCTGGGTCGCCAAGCGAATACGCTGACTTTCCCCACCTGAAAGGGTTCCTGCTGAACGAGACAGAGTCAGATAGTTAAGACCCACGTTATTAAGGAAGGTCAAACGGTCCTTGATTTCCTTGAGAATGGGACGAGCAATGATGGCTTCATTTTCAGACAAGGTTAACTGGCTCACCAAGTCCAAGTGGTCAGCGATAGATAGGTCTGAAATTTCTCCGATATGTGGCCCTTGCTCGCCACCCACGCGAACAGACAAAGCCTGGTCATTGAGACGGTAACCATGACAAGTTCCGCAGGTCAGCTCATTCATGTAGAGGCGCATCTGGGTGCGAGTGTAATCACTATTAGTCTCGTGATAGCGACGCTTGATATTATTGACAACTCCCTCAAAAGGAATGTCAATATCGCGCACACCACCAAATTCATTTTCATAGTGGAAATGGAATTCCTTACCATCTGACCCATAGAGAATCAAGTTCTTATCCTTTTCTGACAAGTCCTCAAAAGGCTTATCCATATCCACTCCAAAAGCTGTCATAGCCTGCTCTAGCATGTTTGGATAGTAGTTGGATGAGATAGGATTCCAAGGAGCCAAGGCTCCCTCACGTAGCGTTTTGCTGGCATCTGGCACTACCAAATCAGTATCCACCTCTAGCTTAATACCCAAGCCGTCACACTCACTACAAGAACCAAAAGGAGCATTGAAGGAGAAGAGACGCGGCTCTAACTCTGGGACAGTAAATCCACAAACCGGGCAGGCATAATGCTCAGAGAAGAGCAACTCAGAATCGTCCATAGTATCAATAATCACATAACCTTCTGCGATACGAAGAGCAGCCTCAATGGAATCAAAGAGACGGCTACGGATGCCCTCCTTGATGACAATACGGTCAACCACGACATCAATATTGTGTTGCTTGCTCTTGGACAACTCTGGCACTTCGGTCACATCATAGACTTCCCCATCCACACGGACACGAACATAACCGTCTTTCTGAACCTTCTCAATAACACTCTTATGTTGGCCTTTTTTCTTACGGATAACAGGAGCTAATATTTGCAGACGTTGGCGTTCTGGCAATTCCAAAACCTTATCCACAATTTGCTCCACAGAAGAAGCCTTGATAGCTCCATGTCCGTTGATACAGTAAGGCGTCCCCACACGTGCGTAGAGGAGACGCAGATAGTCATTGATTTCAGTCGTTGTTCCCACTGTCGAGCGAGGGTTTTTGCTAGTCGTTTTCTGGTCGATGGAAATAGCTGGGCTGAGACCATCAATGGCATCTACATCAGGCTTCTCCATATTCCCCAAAAATTGACGAGCGTAGGCTGACAAACTCTCCACATAGCGACGTTGTCCCTCCGCATAGAGGGTATCAAAGGCCAGACTGGATTTCCCTGAACCTGACAAACCAGTCACGACAACCAGCTTGTCTCGTGGAATTTCCACGTCAATATTTTTTAAATTATGGGCACGCGCCCCATGAATGACAATTTTATCTTGCATTTTTGTTCTTTCTAGTCCATTATTGCTTACCATTATACCAAAAAAAGTGAGATTCTATTACCCAAAAGACTTAATTTGTAGTATAATAGTACGGTGTGAAAAAATCTGAAAAATGAGAAAGGATAAGGGATATGAAACAAGTTTTTCTCTCTACAACAACTGAATTTAAAGAGATCGATACGCTTGAACCGGGTACTTGGATCAATCTCGTTAATCCAACTCAAAATGAATCACTCGAAATCGCTAATGCCTTCGATATCGATATTGCCGACCTTCGAGCACCGCTCGATGCAGAAGAAATGTCTCGTATTACAATTGAAGACGAGTACACCCTGATTATCGTTGACGTGCCGGTCACAGAAGAAAGAAATAACCGCACCTACTACGTAACCATCCCGCTTGGTATTATCATCACCGAGGAAACCATTATCACTACTTGTTTGGAACCATTACCAGTCCTCGATGTCTTTATCAACCGTCGTTTGCGTAATTTCTATACCTTCATGCGTTCGCGTTTTATCTTCCAGATTCTCTATCGCAATGCAGAGCTTTACCTAACAGCCCTTCGTTCGATTGACCGTAAGAGTGAACAAATCGAAAGTCAACTGCATCAATCAACTCGTAATGAAGAATTGATTGAGCTCATGGAATTGGAAAAAACCATCGTCTATTTCAAGGCTTCCCTCAAAACAAATGAGCGTGTGATTAAGAAATTGACCAGCTCAACCAGCAATATCAAGAAATACCTTGAGGACGAAGACCTGCTTGAAGACACCCTGATTGAAACCCAACAGGCCATCGAGATGGCAGACATTTATGGAAACGTCTTGCATTCTATGACAGAGACCTTCGCCTCTATCATTTCTAACAACCAGAACAACATTATGAAAACCTTGGCCCTTGTGACCATCGTCATGTCCATCCCAACCATGGTCTTTTCTGCCTACGGGATGAACTTTAAGGATAATGAAATCCCCCTAAACGGTGAGCCAAATGCCTTCTGGTTAATCGTCTTTATCGCCTTTGCTATGAGTGTCTCGCTCACTCTCTATCTCATCCATAAAAAATGGTTCTAAGAGGAGTTCCTATGTCTCAGATTGATCTACAAAAATTAACAAAGAAAAACCAAGAGTTTATCCACATCGCTACCCAACAATTCATCAAAGATGGAAAAACAGACGCTGAAATCAAGGCTATCTTTGAGGCAGTTATTCCCCAAATCCTTGAGGAGCAAGCCAAGGGTACGACTGCTCGTTCCCTCTATGGCGCACCGACCCACTGGGCTCATAGTTTCACTGTCAAGGAACAATATGAAAAAGAGCATCCAAAAGAAAATGATGATCCGAAACTCATGATTATGGACTCAGCCCTTTTCATCACTAGCCTCTTTGCCCTCGTCAGCGCCCTCACAACCTTCTTTGCAGCAGATCAGGCTTTCGGCTATGGACTTGTCACTCTCCTGCTAGTTGGACTTGTTGGTGGATTTGCCTTCTACTTGATGTACTACTTTGTTTACCAATACTATGGACCAGATATGGACCGCAGCCAACGTCCACCTTTCTGGAAATCTGTACTGGTTATCCTAGCTTCTATGTTCCTTTGGTTGCTTGTCTTCTTTGCAACAAGCTTCCTACCAGCTAGCCTTAACCCAGTACTTGCTCCAGTGCCACTGGCTATTATCGGAGCAGCCCTCCTAGCCCTTCGCTTCTATCTCAAGAAACGCTTGAATATCCGTAGCGCAAGTGCAGGACCAACACGTTACTAAGAAAAGGAAAGAGCTATGGCATATAGTCAATCTTTAGCTCAGCAGATTCGAAAAATTCTAGCGCTCAAACTTCCTCCCCAAATTTTCGAAGAAGAGCTAGAAGAAAAGAAGCTGTTTGGTGGCCTGGCCTTTATGATTCGTGGTAAAATGGTCCTTACTGTCAGTTCCAGAAAGGATGAACTGGTTATGGTCAGAATTGGTAAGGAAATGGAGAAGCAAGTTCTACCCCGAACAGGAGCTCATACTACATTGATGAGGGGGCGCCTTTATCATGGGTATATAGACTTAGATATAGAAGGCCAAAAAGAATTGCCTTACTGGATTGATTTGGCTCTCTCCTATAATCAAGAGTTGACCAAGTAACTCATATCTAGCGAGATTACTGATTAGAAAACGAAAAGCAACTGCACCAGCGGTTGCTTTTTCACTTGCTTGCCTACAAGCTTCCCTCTACCCTTTTCCCTATAGTTTTCTCCCATCTTTTATGATAAAATAGGCTCAATCAATTTCTAGGAGGAAGAAATATGGTTTCTACTATTGGTGTTGTTAGTTTATCTAGTGGCATTATCGGAGAGGACTTTGTCAAACACGAAGTGGACTTGGGTGTCCAACGTCTCAAGAACCTGGGACTCAATCCTACCTTTTTGCCTCATTCGCTAAAAGGATTAGACTTTATCAAGGACCATCCTGAAGCTCGTGCAGAGGATTTGATTCATGCCTTTTCTGATGATAGCATCGACATGATCCTATGCGCCATCGGTGGAGACGATACCTATCGCTTACTACCTTATCTTTTTGAAAATGACCAACTACAAAAGGTTATCAACCAAAAAATATTTCTTGGCTTCTCAGATACAACCATGAACCATCTCATGTTGCATAAACTAGGTGTTAAAACTTTTTATGGTCAATCCTTTTTAGCAGACATTTGTGAATTGGACAAAGAAATGCTAGCCTATAGCCTTCACTACTTTAAAGAATTGATTGAGACAGGAAGAATCTCAGAAATTCGCCCTAGCAATGTTTGGTATGAGGAACGAACTGATTTTAGTCCCAAAGCTCTGGGGACACCTCGTGTCAGTCATACAAATACTGGTTTTGAGTTGTTACAAGGAACTGCCCAGTTCGAGGGGAAAATCCTCGGTGGTTGCCTCGAATCCCTCTACGATATCTTTGACAACTCTCGATACGCAGATAGCACGGAGCTCTGCCAAGAATACAAACTTTTCCCTGACTTGTCAGACTGGGAAGGAAAGATCCTCTTGCTAGAGACAAGCGAAGAAAAGCCTGAGCCGGAAGACTTCAAAAAGATGTTACAAACTTTAAAGAACACTGGTATATTCAAGGTCATCAGCGGACTCTTGGTCGGGAAACCTATGGATGAAACTTTCTATGACGACTATAAAGAGGCACTATTGGATATCATTGACAGCAATATTCCAATTGTCTATAATCTGAATGTCGGCCACGCAACTCCGAGAGCAATTGTCCCCTTCGGAGTCCATGCCTATGTAGATGCACAGGAGCAAGTCATTCGCTTTGACTATAACAAAAAATAAATAGTGTCTCTATTTTTGTGCTTTTGTATTCGTTTTCGTTACAATTTGTATCTGAATTTATTGCATTTCGCTAATTTCTATGATATCCTTTTGAAGGAGGTGTATATGACAAAACAAAAAATTAATCGAATCGTAGGTTCTATTGGTGCCTTTATTGGAATCATAGTATTTATTGCCTACATACCTCAAATTATCGCTAATTTACAGGGAAATAAAGCTCAACCATTTCAACCTTTATCAGCTGCTATATCTTGCTTAATCTGGGTTATTTATGGATGGACAAAGGAACCTAAGAAGGATTGGATACTAATCATTCCAAATTCAGCCGGTGTTATTTTAGGTGGAATCACTTTTTTGACTTCACTCTAACAAATCTAATAGTATATATAAAAAGCTGGGAAAAGTTTCTCAGCTTTTTTCTATATTCTTAGATATTCTAATTACCTATACTCACTAATTACCGCTTTTCCACTCACAATCGTTCTCGTGGTCATCAACTAGTCCTGCAGCCTGTAGAAAAGACAAGACGGCGACTGGGCCTGTGAACTTGAAGCCTCGTTTTTTGAGATCTTTGGCTAATTTTTCAGACAAAGGTGTTTTAGCTGGGGCTTGGCGGTAATCGGGAACATCGTTAACGATCGTTTTCCCCTCAACAAAAGACCAAAGATAGGCATCAAAAGAGCCGTACTCTGCCTGTAGTCGTAGAAAGGATTGGGCGTTAGCGCGTGTAGCAAAAATCTTGGCTCTATTTCGAATGATGGCTGGATTATCCAGCATGGCTTCCAATTCGGTGTCGGTCATCTCTGCGACTGCGTGAATTTGATAGCTATGAAAGGATTCTCGGAAAGCTTGGCGTTTGTTGAGCACCGTTTCCCAAGACAGGCCTGCCTGATAGGTTTCCATGCACAACAATTCAAACAATGCTTGGTCATCATGGAGGGGCTGGCCCCACTCCTCATCATGATAAGCGATGTAGAGAGGATTGGTCATCTTGACCCACGAACAACGTTTTGTCATGCTCTGCTCCTATTTCACCAACATCTTAAGGGCCGACTTGATATAGTTCTCAGCTGTATCTGTCGTTCCTTCAAAGAATTTCTTGATTTTCTTGAGCTCTGTTGCCTTGTAGCCCAGAGCCAACATTGCTTCCATGGCTTCTTCCAATTCTTGGTTTTCTGCGCTAGCTTGTACTGCCACCTTAGCAGGAAGGTCATCTCCTGCAACTACTACCTTGCCTTCCAAGTCCAACACCATCTGCTGGGCTGTTTTCTTGCCAATTTTAGGGAACTTAGTCAAGTAGGTAATGTTCTTGGTTTCAATGGCTTGAACCAAGCCAGCATTGTCATCAGCAGCGATAATAGCAAGAGCTGATACAGGCCCAATCCCAGACACCGAAATTAGACTAAGAAAGAGCTTTTTCTCATCTTCTGAGCGAAATCCATAAAGCAGATGGGCATCCTCACGCACGACCTGATGCACATAAATTTGAGCCTCTTGATTGATCTGTCCCGAGTAAGCATAGGGGTTAGCTACATGCAGGATATAACCAATACCATTGGTTTCAAGAACAATGTATTTAGCAGTGATTTTGGTAATGATTCCTTTTAAATATTCGTACATAGTTTTCCTTTTAGTTTAATATTTCCCCAGCTCACGGAGACTGGTGTGATTTTCCTGAATACGTCGGAACATCTTTTCCATATCTGACTTGGTAAAATGCACTAAAACAGGACGTCCGTGGGGACAGTTATAGGGATTGTCACATTGAGAAAGTTGATAGAGGAGCTGTCTAGCCGAATGGTCGTCAATACGATGATTGGCCTTGATAGATCGCTTGCAGGACATCATAATAGCCAACTCTGCTCGATATTTCTTGATAGAAACTTCCTTGGTCAAAAGGAGCATGTCGCACATCTCATAGATGCCTGATTCAATCTCTTCTTCTGCCATCCAAATAGGATGTTCACGCAGGATAAATTGATTTTCCCCGTACTCTGCTAGGAAGACTCCAACTTCCTCTAAAAGAGGCATTCTTTCCTTGAGACGGAGGGCATCATCCGCTGGAAATTCAAAGATATAAGGCACTAGGAGTTGCTGCTGGCTCTGGTCAACATTGCCAATGCTTTCACGGTACTCCTCGTACTTGACCCGTTCCTGAGCCGCGTGCTGGTCTATGATATAGAGCCCATCTCGCCCTTGGGCAAAGAGATAGGTTCCATGCATTTGCCCGAAAAATTCCAATTCTGGGAAGCTTGATGATTCTTCTCGCTCCAGCTTGTCATAAGCCTTATCAAGACTCGCAAGGTCTAACTCTGGGTGATCTAGCTGATCGTAGTTAGCAGGTTTTCTCTCTGCAAAATGCAGTTTTGCTGGCTTGGTCAATTGATCCAAGGTTTCCTTGGCAAACAAGGTCAAATCCTGTCCTTCATCAGTCAATTCTACCTGATAATCAGCTACTTCAGCTTGACTAGGTCTTGTCGGCTCAGTTTTCTCATAGTAGAGCGTATTTTCTTTGAGTGGGAGAATGGTCTGCTCCACCTTTTGACGATTACGCACGGTCGATTTGGCAAGATTTTCCAAGGCATCAGGTATCAAAGTTTGCTCCTTGAGACTATTAGAAATAGCTTCTGAGACCAGGGTCATCAGTTCTTTTTCCTTGGAAATCCGCACCTCTTGCTTGGTTGGATGCACATTGACATCCGCTAGATAAGGGTCAATATGGATATGAATAACAGCCAACGGAAAGCGTCCCACCATGAGCTTACTTCCGTAACCATCTAAAATAGCACGATTGAGTAGGAAATTCTTGATATAACGACCATTGATGAAGAGACTGATATAATTGCGATTGGCCCGAGTTAACTCAGGCAAGGACACAAAGCCAGAAATTTCGAAATCAAGGTCAGAATTCTCAATTTCAATCATCTTCTTGGCGCTAGCTAAACCGTAAATCCCTGCGATTGCTTGGCGCAGTTGACCAGTCCCAGCTGTCCGCGTCATTTCCTTACCATCACTAATCAAGCTAAAAGAAATCTCAGGATGGGCCAAGCCCAGACGGTTGACAATATCAATGATATGAGACAACTCCGCCTGCTGGCTCTTCATATACTTGAGGCGGGCAGGCGTGTTGAAAAAGAGGTCCTCCACACAAACCTTGGTTCCCACAGGACTAGTCGCTGGGATGACTTCTTCGACTTCACCTCCACGCGCGACTAACTTAGTCCCATGACTTGCACCATCCACCGCCGTCAACAGAGTCAAGACACTAACAGAAGCGATAGAAGGCAGGGCTTCACCACGAAAACCAAGCGTCCGAATCCGAAAAAGGTCTGCCTGATTTTTTATCTTACTAGTTGCATGGCGACGCAGGGCCAATTCCACCTCATCGTGGGCAATTCCATGACCATTATCTGTGATCTGAATCTTCTTGAGACCAGCTTCCTCAATCTCAATGATAATCTGGCTAGAGCCAGCATCAATGGCATTTTCTACCAACTCTTTAACAACACTGGCAGGACGTTCGATAACCTCTCCTGCCGCTATCTGGTTTGCCAACACCTCTGGCAATTCAATAATATGAGACATCTTTCAGCCCCTTTCTGTATCTTTTTTCCTAGAAATTGATTAGTGCTATTATACCATATTTCAGAAAGGACAGAAAAGCTCCACCACATAGGAGCCAAATCCCTCCACATAAACAAAGTCCCTTGCCAGGTGTCGTAAAATAGTGTTTAATAAAGGTGTACAAGAAGTGATCACAATTTTGTATGAAAAACAAGGAGAGAAATTTATGAAAGTAGAACTACAGATTAGTGAGTCTTACGAGGAGGAAAAACTGATTGTCCAAGCACCTCAAGAGACCGAAAAAGTCCAAAAAGTCATCGAGTTCGCAGAAAATCTGGATCAAAAAGAAAAAATCAAAGGGAAAATCGATGATCAGGTCTATCTAGTTAAGATTGGTAAGATACAACGCTTCTATATCGAGAATCGGAAGGTTCTAGCAGAAACAGCAAGTCAGACCTACAACATTGATTTACGGCTCTATCAAGTCCTTGAAATTCTGCCAACCAATTTTATCCAAATTTCTCAATCAGAAATCATCAATATCGACTCCATCTCTCACCTCAAGCTCACTCCCAACGGTCTAGTTGAAATTTTCTTGAAGAATGAAAGCTTCACCTACTCTTCACGCCGTTACCTAAAAACCATCAAGGAGAAATTAGAACTATGAAAAAACAAATCTTTCACGACGCAGCTGCTGGTGTCCTCATCGGCCTCATCCTCTCTATCATCTTTTCACTCATTTATGCACCAAGTACCTACGCACCCCTAAATCCCTACTCTCTCATCGGCCAAGCGATGATTCAACATCAGGTTCACGGTGCCCTGGTCTTGCTCTACTGCACACTTATATGGGCATCTATCGGTATGCTCTTCAACTTTGGCAACCGCTTATTCAGCCGTGACTGGAGCATGCTTCGTGCCACTCTGACTCATTTCTTCCTCATGCTGGCTGGCTTTGTCCCGCTAGCAACCCTGGCAGGTTGGTTCCCCTTCCACTGGAATTTCTACCTCCAGCTTATTATCGAGTTTGCGATTGTCTACCTCATCATTTGGGCTATTCTCTATAAAAGAGAAGCTAGAAAAGTAGACCACATCAATCAACTCTTGGAGCATAGAAAGTAAGAGTTCTGATAAAACTTCTTGGAATAATAAAAAAGCCAAGCCTAAGCTTAACTTTCCAACTCATACAATTCAGCAATAATGTCTGCGACACGTTTGATATCTCCCAGCATACCTCGCATTTCAAAGTCAGCCAAGACAGGGAAGCCAAAACGTTGACTGTATTGCTTGGCTGTCAGGCAGTATTGGTTATTAAAGTTACGATTTCCTGAACCAACCACGCCAAAACACTTACTAGCATTGTCACCATAGGCGATAAAATCCCCAACGGGTGTCGTCAAAATCTCAACGTCTCCGTTATCCACGCCATTCCCACCTTCGAGGTAGGTCGGCAAAAAAGTGACATAGGGGTGTTCCATCTCATAAAAATCTTGGCCTTCCTTGACTAAGTCCTTGATATGAATCTTTTGAACCTCAATTCCCTCGTACTGGGACAAGAGATAGTCTTTCAAGCGTGTCACAAAACTCTCAGTATTCCCACTCAGACTGATATAAACTAAAGAAATTGTCTTCATATTTACCTCCATGATTTTATCTATAATCGAAAAATAACTACCAAGATTGTAACTTGATAGTTATTTTTTGTCAATACTTAGACAAGTTCTTCCTCTTCTTGAGTTTCTGTTAATTCTTTTTGCTGACGCCACATCTTATAGAAGACAAGGGCTAGGAAGAGAATATTGATGACGATATAGAAAATGCTAACAGCTTTTGAACCAATACTCATTGTCAAACGCATGGTCTCATCTTGAAGCAACTGCACAGCGTCTTGCAAAGTCACATAGGTATAAATTGAACCAATAATAGCTAACAAAACATAGCCAACATAAGTATAGTTTGCATATTGCAAATTCTTACGAATAAGGAAGACAATCGCTACTACCACTAAAATAGCAGACAGCACAATCAAGGCAACATTAAAAATAGAATGAGATGCTTCTGCTACTCTATAGCTATAATTAATGCTATCTTCTACCTGCTGAGCACTGACCCCTGCAACTTGTTTTTGAGCAGCACGAAGGACTTCTTTGCTAGGTAAGGGCTTCAAAAGTTCAAACAGAGACGTAGCTGAAATAAGGGCAGACAAGATTAGCAAGACCCATAGATAAATCGGTTTCTTTTTCATGATAGAACCTCCTGATGTTATTATTGATATTATAGCACTTTTTGTAAAGGGATACAAATATTATAGTGTAGTTTCTACCTGTTTTCGGTAGGCTTTTGGCGATTTTCCGCACAATTTTCGGAAAACTTTATAGAAATATCCAACATTACTGTAACCAACCGCATAACAAATATCTTCGATACTGTCACTGGTTGAAAGTAAGAGCTGTTGAGCAGCCTTAATGCGTTGTTTGTTTAGTAGATATGCGAAGATTGACTTGATATCTTCAAATTCCGGAACACCTGACTATTAACATCTTATAAACTACGGATTAACTCCGGTACCGTGCCCCATTTACAATCCCACCAAACCATGGTAAAATGAGAATTGTGAAAAAATTATCAGGAGACAATTCATGAAGAAATCTATCTTAACTACACTGCTCTTTGCAGTTCTTTACTTCCTCTGCATGGGGATTGGTGTTCTTTTGGGCAATCTCTTTGACCAAACCGGAAATATGTTTTATGCGCCTGCCTTTACTGCCCTTGTCGGCGGTAGCGTCTATATGATCCTAGTCGCAAAAGTTCCGCGCTTTGGTGCCATTACCACTATCGGCCTTGTCATGGCCCTCTTTTTCTTGGGATCTAAACACGGTGCTGGTGCCTTCCTTCCTGGAATTATCTGTGGCCTCCTAGCAGATGGAGTAGCTCATTTAGGCAAATACAAGGATCAAACGAAAAATTTCCTTTCTTTCGTTATTTTCGCCTTTAGCTCAACAGGACCAATCTTACTTATGTGGATTGCGCCTCAAGCCTATATGGCTACCCTTCTAGCAAGAGGAAAATCGCAAGAATATATCGACCGTATCATGGTCGCACCAAACCCTGGAACCGTCCTTCTATTTATCGCAAGTATTGTCATCGGAGCCCTAGTGGGTGCCTTGATTGGACAAGCCTTAAGTAAAAAATTTGCACAGAAAATCTGATTACTAAAAAAGAGCCAGGCGGCTCTTTTTTATTTATGGCTCAATTTCTTGGTCAAGAAGTCTCCCAAGAATTGGATTGCAAAGATAATCAAAATGATAATGATGGTTGCCAAGATGGTCACATCGTGATTATAACGGTTAAATCCATAAGCGATGGCCACGTTACCGATACCACCAGCTCCAACCGCACCGGCCATAGCTGTTTCCCCAACAAGTGAAATCAAGGTCACAGTCGTCACACGGATCAAATCTGGAAGACCTTCTGATAGATAAACACCCACGATATCCCAGAATGTCGCTCCGCTCGCTTGAGCCGCCTCAATGACACCGCCATCCAGCTCAGCCAAGACAACCTGCACCTGACGAGCAAAGAAGGCAAAGACCGCAAAAGATAGGGGTACAATAGCCGCATTTGGCCCGATACTTGTCCCTACGATTAGGTGTGAGAAGGGTGACAAGACTGCCAAGAGAATGATAAAGGGAACTGCACGAAAAATTGAGGTAATTTTGTCTAAAATCCAGAAGACAACCTTATTTTCCAAGACACCACCTGGCGCTGTCAAGACAAGGAAAAGACCGGCTACCAGTCCCAAGAACCCTCCGATGATGAAGGAAAGAACTGTCATATAAAGGGTTAAGTAGATGGCTGTTCCCCAGCCTGCTTGACCAGCCCAGCCCATTTTATAAACATTTGGTAAATAGGTTTGAATCAATGATTCCATCTTACTGTCCTCCCTTCAATACTTTTAGTTGTACGCCTGCTTGACGAATGGCTTCTTGGGCGCCTGCCAAAGCTGCTTTTTCACCTGACAAGACCACAACTAATTCTCCAACAGGAGTTCCATCGAGTATTTCGATATTTCCATAGAGGATATTAGCCGTTACTTGATAATGCTTGTACAATTCATTCAAAAGTGGCTCGTCTGTTGAAGCACCTGCATACTTGAGTTGCACCAAAAGGCTGTTTTCAGACAAGTGTTCCACGATTTCTTGCTTCTCGATTTTGACCATGGCTTCGTCAATACCTGTAGCTGTTGAGATAAAGTCTTGAGTCAAAGGTTGTTTAGGGTCTGAGAAGATTTCAAGAACACTACCTTCTTCAATCAAATGCCCATCCTGCATAACTGCCACACGGTTGGCAATGTCTTTGACAATCTGCATTTCATGCGTAATCAAGACAACGGTCAATCCTAATTTTTGGTTCAAATCTTGCAACAAGGCCAAAATCTGCTTGGTTGTCTTCGGATCGAGGGCAGAAGTTGACTCATCTGAAATCAAGATTTTCGGATCATTTGCCAAGGCACGCGCAATGGCCACACGCTGTTTTTGCCCTCCAGATAGCTGTGAAGGGTAGTTTTCAGCACGGTCTGCCAAGCCAACCAAGTCCAACAACTTAGCTACTTTAGCCTTCTTTTCTTCCTTGCTGAGTCCAGAGTGTTTAAGGGCAAAGGCTACATTTTCCTCTGCTGTCTTTTGGCTCATGAGGTTAAAGTGCTGGAAAATCATTCCAATATCTTGACGTTTACGACGCAACTGCTCTGCCGTCAAGGTCACCTTACCATCAAAAATCACATCGTCGTCAATGGTAATTTTGCCTGCAGATGGCTTTTGCAAAAGGTTAATTACCCGTACAAGGGTTGATTTCCCTGCTCCAGAATATCCAACGATTCCGTAGATATCCCCTTCTTGGATGTGAATAGTCACATCCTTGACCGCTGTGATGGTTCTCTTCTTTTGATGAAAAGTCACATCGATCTGATCTAACTTGATAATATCTCTACTCATAGCTTCTAATCAGCTCCTCTACTAATTCAATATGGGTGTAGTAATCGGCGATTCGCACATTTTCATCTCCACCGTGGTCTCGGCTATTGGCATTTCCTAGACCAAAGGCCACCATTGGCACCTCTAGGGCATCAAAGACCATATGCATAGGCCCTGTCCCCGCTGTCGTCGGCAAGACTGAAACGCCCTGTGGATAGAATTTCTTAGCCAACTCGATCACATTGAGAATGGCTGGTGCGCTCATATCGCTTCGATAGCTCATCTCTCCCAAGGTATAGTATAATTCTACCTTATCAAAGCCATTTTTGTCTAGCTGTTTCCGAATTTTTTCCAGAACATCATGCGGTTCTAGGCCAGGAACCAAACGAACTTCTAACTTAGCACTAGCTTCTGCAGGCAAAATCGTTTTGACTCCTTGTCCTTGATAACCTGACTGAATCCCTTCGATATTAAGAGCTGGCTCGAAAAAGAAACGTTTTAGAAAGGCTGCGCGGTCCTCTTGTAAAAGAGGCAATTCCAAGCCATAAATCTGGCTGATTTCCCCTGGATTTCGTTGAGCATAGGTATCCACCAAGGCCAATTCTCGCTCATTTGGTTCTTGAACTTCTTCGTACAAACCTTCAACCAAGATACGGCCATCTGCTGCACGAAGAGACTGTAAGGCTTGAAGGAGGTACCACGGAGCTGATTCCACAACCCCACCATAACTAGAATGGATATCCACATCAGCGCTTTTTACCTTGGCATCAAAGGTCACAATCCCTTTATTTCCACCAGAAATTTCTAGCTGTTCCAAGGCATTTTTGGTCCCTTGTTCCCAGACCAACAAATCTGCTCCACGGAGTTTATCCGCATGTTTTTCCAGATACTTATCTAGGTCTGTCGAAGCCGATTCCTCCGCTCCCTCCATGATAAAACTGATATTGACAGGCAGGTCATCATGGTGTTGCATGTATTTTCTCAAAGCACTCAAACGAGCTGTGATATGACCCTTGTCGTCATCAACCCCACGCCCATACATGAAGCCATTGCGGACCGAAAGCGTAAAGGGATCCTCTGTCCACACCTGATCCCCGTCCGCTGGCACAGTGTCATAGTGGTTATAGAAAATCAGGGTCTTGGCATCTGGACGCGAACTCTTGAAATGTGCCATGACAAAAGGCGCCGTATAAGTCTCATCAATCTCCACTTCAGCCCCAACACGCTTAAAAATCTCACCCAGATAGTTGGCAACTTCTTTGAGACCCACCTGTTGGGCAAAGACCGACTTCTTAGAAATCAAGGTACGCAAAACCTCAAAATAATGCTGGGCCACATGATCCTTTTCAAATTTTTCAATCTGTTCTTGTTCACTAGGAAAAACCATATTCTCTCTACCTTTCTATGAACCTATAGTCTTCTTTACAATCCCTGCTCTATACAAAAGCAAGAGGTGGAATTTTCTCTCCCACCTCCCTGTTTCTTATTACCAAACTGGTTGATCCAAACCGTCTGATGTTTCTTCGATAACTTTTTTCACTTCATCTGTGTGGTAAGCTGCGATTACTTTCTTGATAGCATCAGCCTTAGGTGATGTTTCCCAATCTTTTTTCGCAACGATGATGTTGTACCATTGTTTTGAGTTTTCATCAGCTTGTTCTTTGAAAAGTGCTTTCTTGTAGTCCAATTTTGCTTCTGTAACGAAGGTATTGTTTACAACGGCAGCGTCAACTGATGACAATGAACGAGCTGTTTGGCTAGCGTCCAATTCAGTGATTTTCAAGTTCTTTGGATTTTCTTTGATGTTAGCAACTGTTGCAAGAGCAGTTCCTGAAACATCCAATTTAATCAAGCCAGCTGATTGAAGCAAGTAAAGCGCACGGCTTTCGTTTGTAGCATCGTTTGGTACAGCGATTTCTCCGTTTGCTGGGATGTCTTCTACTTTAGTGTACTTGTTGTCACTTCCATTCAAACCTGAGTAAAGACGGATTGGAGAGATGTAAGTATCTGCAATCGCTACAAGGTCTTTCCCGTTTTCTTTGTTCCAGTTGTTCAAGAAGTTATAGTGTTGGAAAGCGTTCAAGTCTACTTCACCATCAGCAGTTGCCTTGTTTGGTTGTGAGTAGTCTGTGAACTCTGTAAATTTCAAGGTAATGCCGTCTTTTTTAACTAATTCTTGGATTTTGTCCCAACGTTTTTCTTCAGAACCGCTACGGTTAACCGTTGCGATTTTGATAGTTGTTGCATTGTCTGCTTTCTTTTCTGAGTTTCCGCAAGCTGCAAGAGCCAAACCTGCGACTGTAGCAAGGGCTGCTACACCAAGCCATTTTTTAATTTTCATGATTCTTTCTCCTTAAAAATAATACCGTACTAGTATCTCACAATTTGTTTGATTTAACAAATTGTTATTAGATAGTCAGATATATAGTTTAAAACTATATCCCTAAAAACTGAGAAATCATCCACCTTATGCAGAATGGATGATTTCAAAAAATTATTTAATATCAGCTTCTGCTGGTAGGTAAGTGTCTCCGAAGAATTGTTTTGACAATTTTTCAAGAGTTCCGTCTTTGTAGAGTTCTTGGATACGTTTGTCCACAAATGATTTCAACTCATCTTGACCTTGAGCAAGAAGTGGGTAAACGTACGGTTGTTGGTCGCTTGGAAGTTCGATAACTTTCAAGTTGTCCAAACCTTGGTTCTTGATCACTGTTTCAACACCGATTTTATCAAAAATCTTATAGTCAAATTGTCCATCGCTCAAACGTACCATGATTTGTTGGAAATCTGCCTTAGTATAGTTAAGGATAGTTGGGTTGTCCGTGTGTTCAGCGTTGTATGCTTCTAACTGCTTAGCTGATGTAGTAGCTTGAACAATCTCTGTCGATTTTCCACCGATATCATCGAGCGACTTGATACTAGAGTCATCTTTCTTCACGACAAGGACATTAGGGTTTTGGGCAATTGGTGCGGCATAGAGGTATTTCTCCGCACGTTCTTTAGTATAACTAAGATTGTTGACAGCCATATTGTAGCGGTCAGCATCAAGTCCTGCAAAGACACCTGACCATTCTGTCTTTTCAAACTTAACATCATACTTGTCAGAATCCTTAAAGATAGCGCGAACTACTTCAATCTCGTAACCAGTCAATTCACCATTTTCTTCATAGATAAATGGCTTTGGTGATCCATTGGTTGCAACGATAATTTCTTTCTTGCTAGCTGCTTCTCCTTCTTTCTTAGCACCACCTGAGCAAGCTGCTAGCACACCTGCAGCAACAAGCCCTAGGGCAGCAAGAGATGAGTATTTAACGATTTTTTTCATGTCATTTCCTCCAAAATAGAATACCTTATAATCTTAACAGAAAAAGAACATTTCCGCCATTATATGATATCTATCTCTGTGATAGGTTTTCTTTATGGCTGATTTAAAAGACCAAACGCAAGACGGCAATCAAGACCACTCCAAAGAGAACTGTTCCGACTAGATTGCGGTAGCGAAAGGCTACCCAAGCTGTTGGAAAGACGGCTAAGAAGTCTAGCCATTTGATTTGAGGAAGACTCCCAACCTTGCCTGTCACTACACTTGAAAGAATCAAGGCAAAGATAATAGAGACGGGCAAGAACTTCAAAAAACGCTCAACGATCGCAGGCAGACCCTTATACTTGACCAAGATGAAGGGAATCATACGGGGAATCCAAGTCACAAGACCAGAGAAAATAACTGCTAATAAAAGATACTTACTGACCATCTAAAACCACCCCCATTGTACAACCTAGCAAGGTCGCAAACAGAACAGCTAGTGACTGAGACACCACTGTCAAGAGTAAAAAGAAAGACATCGCGACAACTGCTAGGATAATGAGCAGATTGCGGACAGGAATCCGTCTTTGCATAATCTGGAATTGCGAAGCAAAAATACCAATAAACATCCCAACCAAGGCAAAATCTAAACCAAAGATTTCTGGATTTGGCAACAGGCCACCTAGAGCCGTTCCGACCACTGTTCCCACAAACCAAGCCACATAGCTGTTGAGATTGTTTCCGTGCATCCACATCGGATTGACCTTGTCTGTATGGGCTAACTCGCCCATCAAAACACCATAAGTCTCATCCGTCAAGATACTAGACATACCGATATTGTGCCAGAGACTGGTATGACGGAAATAAGTCGATGCATGCAAACTCAACAAAAAGAGACGCAAATTAATCAAAAAGACCGTCATAGCAATAGCTGCCACAGGCGCTTGAACCGCAATCAGGGCCAACATGGCAAACTGGGCGCTCCCAGCATAAACAAAGAGGCTCATCAAGCCCATCTCAACAGGTGTCACATAGGGCGCACCGATAATCCCACAGGCCAGCCCGATACTAACATAACCAAGGGCCGTTGGCATGGCTGCCTGTGCTCCCTCCCAAAATCCTTTTTCTTTCATCTTTCTCCTCATATTGTCTTAATAATACTCAATGAAAATCAAAGAGCAAACTAGGGAGCTAGCCGCAGGCTGTACTTGAGTACGGCAAGGCGAAGCTGACGCGGTTTGAAGAGATTTTCGAAGAGTATAAGTAGGCTGAAAAGGCTCCAGCCATAGCATGGACTATTATAACACATTCATAGAAGAGAAAAAAGTCTGCTGATTGTAGCTATCATAAAAAGACTGGCAATCCAGTCTCAAACATATATTATAGAAATTCTCTGCTAAATATTTTCACTAATATGTAGTAGCATGGCAAAGACAACTAGAAGAAATAGCAATAAAACAAAGCTAATAGAAATAGTTACTAAAACTATAATCATTTTTATGAAAAGGATACCTAAAAATGCGATTACAAACAAATATAAGAGTATTCAGTAAGGAAATAAACTAAATGGGTAGAATACCTAGGAACACTCTTCCTAAAATATTACTAAGCAAATGAAATTACAGCAACGGTAAAATTTGACCAATGCCATTGTAGACTATATGCAGCCCAATAGGCCAATAAATAGACTTTGTCACTCTAAACAAGACTGCAAATATGAGACCACCACCCATATATACAAAAAAGTCTGTTAAGACCCAACCATGGCCACTAATGTGTAAGATTCCAAATAATATAGCTGAGCCAAGCACATCTAGTCCCCACTTCTTTCCTTTTTCCAGAGCTGTCATCACTAATCCACGATAAATCATCTCTTCAAAAATGGGACCTGCAATCACAGGATAGAAAAAATACATCAAAAATGCTGTAGCTCCTGTAAAAGTAGGAACATCCAGTTGATAAGAAATTGCATTTTTGGTAGGCGGAAAAAGAAAAAAGGTGACGAAATTCCAAACAACAAAAGCAAGAAGAGCTAGGAAGGAATAGAAAAGATAGGAACCTTTAAATTTTCTACTGTTAATTTTCTGCCATTTCCCTGACCAAACCATAACAATAAAAGCAAGCAGAACCACAAGAAAATTTAACAGCATATCCGACAAATAATAGGCAAAGTCGGATAAACCAGCAGCAAGATCGCTATGTAAAAGCAAACGAATGAAGAACTGGTCAGCAACAACTAGTAGAATAGCTATAATAAAGTAGTAGCGTGAGATTATCTTTTTCATCCTATTTTCTCCTATATTACGAAATAAAGAAAGCCCTAACCCAAACAAAGGCAAGGGCTTTAAATATCAACGACGACGATTAACAGTGGAAGAATCATGGTTAAAATTTTTCTCCCAGAAATTAGTGATTGACCAAGGTGTCCCGAACCCTCCCCATGCACCGCTTGGGATATTGCCAAGATACACAAGATCTCCTCCATAAACCTTCTCCAACTCAGCTTCTGTCAATTCCATTGTTTCTGCAAATTGTAAATTTAACATCTTTTACACTCCTTCAATTATCTTCATTTATAAACCACTTATGCGACCTAGGATTTGCTTTAAGTACTTTACAAGGACAGTATAACACGGAAATTGGCTTATTTTAGAAAATCGCATATTTGATATTTTTTCTTATAGAAATTTCAGATTTGCGATTTTGGTAGATTTGATTATTTCACTGGTATAATAAAGTTACTACTAACAAGGAGGGATATAATGATGAAGAAAAGAAAAATCCAACTGATACTCCTGCTTATTTCGGAGTGGGTGATTGTCTTCCCGTTTCTAATTAATCGATAAGTTCTTTGTATTGCTGAAAACGCAATTCGAAGAGGGCTAGCAATTGTGGATTTTCTAATACTTGCAGAGATTGGATAAAGTGTTCAATCTCTTTTTGATTGCTTCCTTTGGTTTGAAGAAAGACACTCATTTTCTTTAAAAATTGCCACGATACTTTCTCAAAAACATCGTACGGACGCAACATGCTCTCCAACTCAGTTTCAAAGATTGGGATGTATGAGAAAAGTTTTCGCTCCATGAGTTCTGATAAGATATTTAAGAGTCCTTGCTTCATATACAACCGATTATGTACCAACTCCTTAAATTCTTTAGACTTCTCAATTAAAGCGGTCGATAAAAATATCAAATCTTGATTGCTCAAGAAGGGCATGGTATTGCAAAAGAGATAGAGTTCAAACCAGGTCCAAGACTCAATAGCATAGAGATAGATAGTCAAAAACTCGCTATCTTCTTTTACTAATGGATAGTTCTTATTTAAGGAATGGAGTGCGTTTTTAATTACAATGGCATTCAAACGACGATAGGTCTCTGCCATCTGTTCTTGCTCGACTTCCTCCAACAGTTGCTCTAAACCAGCTATATCTTGGTGGGCAAAGCGATCCACAACCTTTCTACCAATCTGCATATGTAGGGATTCTTGATAATTGTTTAGCTTATGACCAAACTCATCAAAATTCATATTGATCCCTTGGATGGCTAGGATCAACTTATCCGCAGATAGCATAGACTGCCCTAGTTCAAACTTGGACAACTGAGAGGCTGTTAGACCAGCACAAGCCACATCTGACTGCTTGAGCTTTCTCGCCAAACGTAATTCCTTGTAAAATTCTCCCAACTCCATTCTCTCAATCATCTCACCACCTCCTATTTTTTATATAGTATATCATTATTCACAATTATTTGTCAAAATATTCTGACATTTAAGAGAGCAAAAAAGCCAGCCCTAAGCTGACTCTTTATTCCATGGTATCAAAAGCGAGACTTGGTTTGGCATTGAGGTCCAAGCTTGCAAAGTTTTCTTTGTTCCATTCGCTGACGCTGGCATAGGCAATCATGCCTGCATTGTCTCCACAGAGACGCAGAGGTGGAATGATGACCTTGACATCTGTAATTTCAGTTGCTAGGCGTTCTCTGAGACCTTTATTGGCTGCCACGCCACCTGCCACAACTAGAGTTTTAACAGGATATTTCTCCAAAGCCTTCTTGGTTTTTGCCATAAGAATATCCAAGACAGCTGCTTGGAAGGAAGCACACAAGTCCTCTGTAGATAGGCTTTCTCCCTTTTGTTCGGCATTGTGGTGAAGATTGATAAAGGCAGACTTCAAACCTGAGAATGAAAACTCCAGATTATCTTCCTTAATCATGGCACGAGGAAAATCATAAATATCCTGTCCCTGATGAGCTAGCTCATCAATCTCACGACCTGCAGGATAGGTCAAGCCCATGACACGGCCGACCTTATCATAGGCCTCACCAACCGCGTCATCTCGCGTTTCCCCAACAATCTTGTAGTCACCAGCCTCAGAAACATAAACCAACTCTGTGTGTCCACCGCTGACCAAGAGGGCTATCAAGGGAAACTCCAAAGGCTCCACACTCTGAGCGGCCATGAGGTGACCAGCCATGTGGTTAACAGGAATCAGCGGAAGTCCATGAGCCCAAGCAAAGGCCTTAGCAGCTGACAAACCGACTAGTAAGGCTCCGACCAAGCCCGGTCCATAGGTAACCGCTACAGCTGTCACGTCCTCTTCCGTAATCCCTGCTTCTGCTAGGGCCTCCTCGATACAGGCTGTAATGACCTCGACATGGTGACGACTGGCTACTTCCGGCACTACGCCCCCAAAACGTTTGTGACTCTCAATTTGACTAGCAATGACATTGGACAAGAGCTCATCGTCGTTTTTCAAGACGGCAACACTAGTCTCATCACAGGATGTCTCAAATGCTAAAATATATCTATCCTTCATCTATTTCTCTCTTCATGATGATGGCGTCCTCGACTGGATCATGGTAGTAGGCCTTTCGCTCAGCGATGGCTGCCATCTTTTCTTTCTTGTAAAATGCTTGCGCTCGATGATTTGAACTTCTGACTTCGAGGAAAATCTCCTTATCTGTCGGCAATTGAGCAAACAAGGTTGACGCAATTCCCTGACCCTGATAGGTTTGTTTGACAGCGATTTGCAGGACTTCTGCTTCAAAAAGATTCTCCTGCACGGCTAGAAAGCCAATCGCTTCTGCCCCATCATAAGCCAGAGCATACCAAGTCTGGTCTTGGGACAGGTCTGCTTGGATTTGCTCCAGCGTCCAAGGGCTGACTGGGTAAACAGCTATCATAACAGCGTAGATGGCTTGAGCCAAGTCAGGCTGCTGTTGGATTCGTTTAATTTCTATCATAGGCGTTTAATGTAAGACTCGCCAGACTCGGTATGGTTCTTGAGCCAGTTTTCCTCAGCCTCAACACGTTTGAGGTAGTTCGGCACAAAATCATGCAAGGAGTCTGCTTCCTTATCCCAAGCCAAAAGAGCAAGAGTGGCTGCATTAGGCAAGGTTTCTTTGTAATTAGTCCTTGGTAAGTGTTCTTGAATCTGCTCCACAAAGGGGGCAACTTCTCCGACAAAGGTTACCTGACTAGCACCCTTAACTTTCTCTAACACCTCTTCAAAAGATAGATGCGCTTCTGGCATGACAGGTTTGGCATTTTCATAAAATCCTGCGTAAACATTGTTGCGACGAGCATCCATCAAAGGGACGAACAAGCCTTCTTGTTGGTAGGGCACCAGAGCCAAGAGGCTAGACATACCAACTAACTCAATGTTCAGAGTATGGGCCAAAGTCTTGGCAGTGGCTACCGCGATTCGCAAGCCTGTATAGCTACCTGGTCCTTCAGCCACCACGATTCGATCCAAATCCTTGGGCGTCCAGTCCACACTCGCCATCAAAAAATCGATGGCAGGCATGAGGGTAATACTGTGATTTTTCTTGATATTAATCGTCGTCTCGGCAAGAACCTGCTTGTCCTCTAAAATAGCGAGAGAAAGAGCCTTGCTGGACGTATCAAAAGCTAATACTTTCATAACACATTCCTATCTTTTTGTCTGCTTACTATTATACTACAAAAGCTGGCACATGGGAATTTTCTTTATCCCCAAACAAAAAGGCCCCAGCATGAGCAGGGCATCTAAGCATTTAATCCAAAGTAAAATACAAACCAAACGACATAGGTTACGAGGAGGAGAAAAAGCGAGTAGAGAGTCACAAAGGTAATTTTCCACAAGAACTTGGTTTGTCGTCGTTCCAGTTTGGCAAATAGAAGATTCCCCGCATAAACGCAAGCAACAAAAACAATAAAAGCTACCAAGCGAGCTCCGATAGCAAAAGCAAATAAGTTATACATAGGGCAACCTCCTTTACTTAAAATCTATAGTGAATTAAGACAAATGATAAATTCCACTTCCATTATCAAAATAACATATTTTCTTTATTTTTGCAAACGCTTACCAACGAGTAACCCTATGACTTTCTCGTTTCCGTCTTTTACTAATTTTTCATTTTGTGGTATAATTGAAATAATTGTAACGAATCAAGGTCAATCTAGACAAAAATGGAATGAAATCAAGCAATTCTCTGCTAAAAGTTTGGAATAAGCTGACCTGTAAATAGAAAGGAACTATATGATTTACAAAGTTTTTTATCAAGAAACAAAAGAACGTAGCCCACGCCGTGAAACAACACGCGCACTATACCTAGACATCGATGCTAACTCAGAACTTGAGGGCCGTATCGCTGCTCGCCAACTTGTCGAAGAAAATCGCCCAGAGTACAATATCGAGTATATCGAACTCTTGTCTGACAAATTGCTAGATTACGAAAAAGAAACTGGCGCCTTCGAAATTACGGAGTTCTAATATGGCCTACACTCTTAAACCTGAAGAAGTCGGCGTTTTTGCCATCGGTGGTCTGGGAGAAATCGGGAAAAACACTTACGGGATTGAATACCAAGACGAGATTGTTATCGTCGATGCTGGGATTAAATTCCCAGAAGATGACTTGCTGGGTATCGACTATGTCATTCCTGACTACTCATACATCGTGGACAATATCGACCGCGTCAAGGCTGTCTTAATCACACACGGACACGAGGACCACATCGGTGGGATTCCTTTCCTACTCAAGCAAGCAAATGTCCCTATCTATGCTGGACCACTTGCCTTGGCTTTGATCCGTGGGAAACTCGAAGAACACGGCCTCTTGCGCAACGCCAAACTTTACGAAATCAACCACAACACTGAGTTGACCTTTAAAAATCTCAAGGCAACTTTCTTTAGAACGACTCACTCTATTCCAGAGCCTTTGGGGATTGTCATTCATACTCCTCAAGGGAAAATTGTCTGTACGGGTGACTTCAAGTTTGACTTAACACCAGTTGGTGAACCAGCAGATTTGCACCGTATGGCTGCGCTTGGTGAAGAAGGTGTACTCTGTCTCCTGTCTGACTCGACAAATGCAGAAATTCCAACCTTTACCAACTCTGAAAAAGTCGTTGGCCAGTCCATCATGAAGATTATCCAAGGCATTGAAGGACGTATCATCTTTGCATCCTTTGCCTCAAATATCTTCCGTCTCCAGCAAGCGACAGAAGCCGCTGTTAAGACTGGACGCAAGATTGCGGTCTTTGGTCGCTCTATGGAAAAAGCCATTGTCAACGGAATCGAGCTTGGTTACATCAAAGCTCCTAAGGGAACCTTTATCGAGCCAAATGAAATCAAAGACTACCCTGCAGGCGAGATTCTTATCCTCTGTACAGGTAGTCAAGGCGAGCCGATGGCAGCCCTCTCTCGTATCGCCAACGGAACCCACCGTCAGGTGCAACTCCAACCAGGTGATACGGTTATCTTCTCTTCTAGCCCAATCCCTGGAAACACTACTAGCGTCAACAAGCTGATTAACATCATTTCAGAAGCTGGTGTCGAAGTTATCCACGGTAAAGTGAACAATATCCATACATCTGGACACGGTGGTCAGCAAGAGCAAAAACTCATGCTCCGCTTGATTAAGCCAAAATACTTCATGCCTGTTCACGGTGAATACCGCATGCAAAAAGTCCATGCTGGACTTGCGGTGGATACTGGTGTTGAGAAGGACAATATCTTTATCATGAGCAATGGTGATGTGCTTGCCCTTACTGCTAACTCAGCTCGTATTGCAGGTCATTTCAACGCCCAAGACATCTATGTCGATGGAAATCGTATCGGTGAAATCGGCGCAGCTGTCCTCAAAGATCGTCGTGATCTATCTGAAGACGGTGTCGTTCTGGCAGTCGCAACTGTTGACTTCAAATCGCAGATGATTCTATCTGGTCCAGACATCCTCAGTCGAGGCTTTGTCTACATGAGAGAGTCTGGCGACTTGATTCGCCAAAGCCAACGCATCCTCTTCAATGCCATTCGTATCGCACTGAAAAACAAGGATGCTAGCGTGCAATCTGTCAATGGTGCCATTGTCAACGCTATTCGCCCCTTCCTTTATGAAAATACAGAACGTGAACCGATCATCATCCCTATGATTCTCACACCAGATGAAGAATAATACTCTTCGAAAATCAACAAAACAGCCCCGTCTTCGGAGCTGTTTTTCTATGCTTTCTTTTCTTGATTTTTAGAAATACTACGATTTTTACCTTCAAGATACACCATCAAAATAGAAATATCTGCTGGGTTTACTCCCGAAATACGGCTGGCTTGACCGATGGTTTCTGGATTGATGAGTTTGAACTTCTGACGGGCTTCGGTTGCAATAGAATCAATGTCATCCCAGTCAATATTGGCTGGAATGCGTTTTTCTTCCATGCGTTTCATCTTGGCAACCTGATCCATGGCTTTGGAAATATAGCCTTCGTATTTGATTTCTGTTTCAATCAATTCGATAATCTTGTCATCCAAGTCTTCTGCAGCTGGTCCGATGAAGGCTACCACATCTTGGTAAGAAACTTCTGGACGGCGAAGGAATTCCTTGGCTGTCACTGCATCGGTCAACGGTTTAAAGCCCATCTCCTCAACCTTGGCATTTGTTTCCTTGACTGGCTTGAGTTTGATACTATCTAGGCGCTTCATCTCATTTTCAAATTGATTTTTCTTAATTTCAAAGCGAGCCCAGCGTTCATCATCCACAAGACCAATCTCACGGCCCATCTCAGTCAAACGCATATCGGCATTGTCATGACGGAGGATGAGACGGTACTCAGCACGACTGGTCAAGAGACGGTAGGGTTCAATAGTTCCCTTGGTCACCAAGTCATCAATCATGACCCCGATATAACCGTCACTACGCTTCAAAATCAATTCAGGCTTGCCTTGGATTTTCAGAGCCGCATTGATCCCAGCGATAATCCCTTGGCCAGCAGCTTCTTCATAACCTGATGTTCCATTTGTCTGACCAGCAGTGAATAGACCTGAGATTTTCTTGGTTTCCAGAGTCGCACGCAACTGGTGTGGCAAGACCATATCGTACTCAATGGCATAACCTGTTCGCATCATCTCTGCATTTTCCAAACCTTTGATAGAATGAACCAGTTCACGTTGCACATCTTCAGGCAAACTGGTTGAAAGACCTTGGACATAGACTTCCTCTGTATTGCGTCCTTCTGGCTCAAGGAATAGTTGGTGGCGTTCCTTGTCCGCAAAGCGCACAATCTTGTCCTCAATCGATGGGCAGTAACGAGGCCCCACTCCCTTGACCACACCTGTAAACATAGGCGCACGGTGGAGGTTATTTTGGATAATTTCATGACTGGTAACATTGGTATAGGTCAACCAGCATGGCACTTGATCTTTGACATAATCCTCATCACGTGAAGTGTATGAGAAGTGATTAGGCGCTTCGTCCCCTGGCTGAATCTCTGTCACATCGTAGTTGATAGAAGAAGCCTTGACACGTGGAGGCGT
Source organism: Streptococcus mitis (assembly GCF_009496205.1). Taxonomy (GTDB): domain Bacteria; phylum Bacillota; class Bacilli; order Lactobacillales; family Streptococcaceae; genus Streptococcus; species Streptococcus mitis_BN. The sequence continues at coordinate 15,318 of NZ_WIJO01000001.1, read as the reverse complement.
TCCTGTCTTGAAACGACCAATTTCGAGTCCTAATTCCTTAAGGTTATCAGCAAGGTTAATAGAAGCCAAGCTGTGGTTAGGACCTGATGAATACTTAAGGTCTCCAATGATAATTTCCCCACGTAGAGCCGTCCCTGTCGTCACGATAACAGCCTTAGCAGCATACTCTTGATGGGTAGCTGTACGGACACCGACAACCTTGCCATCTTCGACCAAAATCTCATCAATCATGGTCTGACGAAGGGTCAGATTTTCTTGGTTTTCAACTGTCTTGCGCATTTCCTTAGAGTAAAGTTCCTTGTCAGCCTGCGCACGAAGGGCACGGACAGCTGGCCCCTTCCCTGTGTTGAGCATCTTCATCTGGATGTAAGTCTTATCAATGGTTTTGGCCATTTCACCACCGAGGGCATCGACCTCACGTACGACAATCCCCTTGGCAGAACCTCCGATAGAGGGATTACAAGGCATGAAAGCCAGCATTTCAATGTTGATAGTCGCAAGCAAGACCTTACAACCCATACGGCTGGCTGCTAGGGATGCTTCTACCCCAGCGTGTCCCGCACCAATTACAATAATATCGTATTCTTCAGTAAAATTATATGTCATTTCTTAACCTTTCAAAAATTTCTCTCAAATAAGGAACTAACTTCTCCTCCTCTAGAGCTTGAGCCATAGTAACCCATTTAAAGTGCGTATGCTCTTCAGGATCTAATCTGATAATTGGCTTCTCCCCAACCCACTCTGCTTTATCAACTAAGCGAGTAAAGACAGTATCCTTAGAGGTATCCAGTTGACTATCTTCGTGAAGAAGTTTGAGCAAACTGCTATCTAGCCTAACTCCCGCTTCTTCAATACATTCTCTAAGAACTCCATCTCGCGGAAGTTCACCCTTTTCAACCCCGCCACCAGGAATATCCCAGTAAGTTGGATAAACATTGGGTTGTCCTCTTTTAATTTCCGAACGCTGAATGAGCAAATAATCATCACCACTATGAACAAGTACATGGGCAATAAGCTTAACCATCCTTTTCTCTCCTATTCCTCAAGATGAATGTGTCTTAGTTGGCCGTCCCAATCTGGCAGGGCTGTTTTCAAAAAGGCTGGAACTAGATTGATACCCTTAAGCTGATCCAAATCAATCCACTCACAAGGCTGCCTTTTCTCATCTTCCTGCATGGTCAACGGGGCATCCTCAAGCAAGTCCACCAGATAATGAAACTCGATGTTGTGCCAATAGACACCATCTTCTTCAAAACGATTTTCAACAACAAAAGCTAGTTGCTCAGCTTGAGCTTCGACACCCAGTTCTTCCCTCACTTCACGGACTACCGCTTCTTCCGTTCTTTCGTTAACTTGGATGGCACCGCCAATAGTGTAATACTTGCCCTTATCTTTGGTGACTAGGAGCTTGCGATTTTGGACAATCAAGGCTGTCGCCCGAACTCCAAAAACTGTATTTCCTGTTTTTGTCCGAAAGTCTTGTTGAATCATTCTTGTCCTTTCCTCTAAACGACACAAAAACAGTCAAAACTCCAAAGAAGTGCAGGACAAAAAAGCCTGCAACATCCATGAGCTTTGACCATCATTTCTATTGCTTTTATTATTGTAGCAAATTGAGAAAATTTGTCAATCTAAATGTACTGACAAACTTGTCCATCCCGGTAAGCATTGTCAATCAAACCACCACCTAGACACTCTTCGCCATCGTAAAAGACAACTGCCTGTCCTGGTGTGATGGCGCGTTGCGGTTCTGCAAAGATAACCTCTGCCTTATCTCCTTTGACATAGACGGTCACCTTAGAATCAGGCTGACGGTAGCGGAATTTAGCCGTACATTCGAGCGTAAACTCCTCTGGCATGTCACGAGTAAAGTGGACTTGACTGGCTTCTAGGCTTGTTGACATGAGCGAGTCATGATAGAAACCTTGGCCGACATAGAGGATATTCTTGCTTAGATCTTTTCCGACAACGAACCAAGGAGCATTGTCACCGCCGTGTTGGCCACCGATACCGAGACCACCACGCTGACCAATCGTATAGTACATAAGGCCTGCATGCTCGCCCATATCGCGGCCATCCACAGTCATCATGCGACCAGGCTGAGCTGGTAGGTAGTTGCTGAGGAAGTTTTTAAAGTTCTTTTCTCCGATAAAGCAAATCCCTGTCGAGTCTTTCTTCTTAGCAGTCGCAAGTCCTGCTTCTTCTGCTAGTCTGCGAACTTCAGGCTTTTCCAAATGCCCCAGAGGGAACATGGTTTTTTGAAGTTGTTCTTGCGAAAGTTGGCTGAGGAAATAGGTCTGATCCTTGCCATTGTCCACACCACGAAGCATGTGAACAGTGCCATCCTCATCACGCGCTACACGGGCATAGTGCCCAGTCGCTACATAGTCTGCCCCCAAGGTCATGGCATAGTCTAAAAAGGCCTTGAACTTGATTTCCTTGTTGCACATGACATCTGGATTTGGCGTACGCCCTGCACGGTATTCCGCTAGGAAATACTCAAAAACGCGGTCCCAGTACTCTTTTTCAAAATTGACAGAGTAGTAGGGAATGCCGATCTGGTCTGCCACCGCAGCCACATCCTTATAATCTTCGGTCGCCGTACAGACGCCGTTTTCATCTGTATCATCCCAGTTCTTCATGAAGATACCAATCACATCGTAGCCCTGCTCCTTGAGCAAGAGAGCCGTCACCGACGAATCAACACCACCACTCATCCCCACGACAACACGTGTTTTAGAGTTATCACTCATGGTAAGTCTCCCATCTATTCGTTTATTCACGATTGAAGGTCGTGTGTGCTTCACGATTGAAGGTCGCTTGAGCAGTATTCATTATAACATGCTTGGTTAGAGAAGACAAGGAAGAGGCTGATAATCTACCAACCTCTTGTTCTGAACCTATCAATCTAGCACTTTTTAGCTTCATTCGCTTTCTTAGCAACTGCAATCTGGTATTTCACTTGGTCAAATCCTGTACCTCCCAAGGAATTTCGTCTTTGAACAGCAGTTTTAGGTTGCAAGTAGACATAGATATCCTCGGCAATGAGGGAATGATAGGCTTGTAATTCCTCCAAAGTCCAATCTTGAATATTTTTAGCAGACTTGATAGAGTCTAGCACTAATCTTCCCACAACCTCATGAGCTTCTCTAAATGGCAAGCCTTTCCCTGCCAAATAATCTGCCAACTCAGTCGCATTTGAAAAGTCCTTCTCTGTAGACTCTTGCATTTTTTCCTTGTTTACCTGCAAGCTAGATAACATACCTGCCAACACATCAAGGGAATTTAAAATCGTTTCGACCGTATCAAACATTCCTTCCTTATCCTCTTGCAGATCCTTATTATAAGCTAAAGGCAAGGACTTCATGACTGTCAATAGTCCAAACAGATTCCCATAAACTCTGCCAGTCTTTCCTCGAATCAACTCAGCCATATCTGGATTTTTCTTTTGTGGCATAATAGAGGAGCCTGTTGTAAACGTATCTGACAAGGTAATGAATTGGTACTCAAAACTACACCAATTGATCATTTCTTCGCAAAAACGGCTCATATGCATCATGAGTATGCTGGCATTGGATAGAAATTCTAAGATAAAATCGCGGTCACTAACAGCATCTAAAGAATTTGTATAAGGTTGCTTAAACTCCAGCAAATTGCTAGACAATTGGCGATCAATGGGGAAAGTTGTTCCTGCCAAAGCTGCCGCACCTAGAGGGCATAGGTCTGTATGCTGCTGGTTAAATTCAAAACGTTCACTGTCTCTTTGAAACATATTGTAGTAAGCCATCAGGTGGTGGGCAAAACTAATAGGCTGGGCATGTTGCAAATGGGTATAGCCCGGCATGATCGTCTCCACATGATTTTCCGCCAAGTCTAATAAAACACCTTTAAGATGAGCCAGTTTATCTAGGACATGGCCTAGTTGTTCCTTGAGATACAAGTGCATATCTGTCGCAACTTGGTCGTTTCGAGAACGAGCCGTATGTAGTTTCCCTGCAAGGGGACCAATTTTTTCTGTCAGCAACACTTCCATATTCATATGAATATCTTCGTTTGCGATATCAAAGTCAAGTTGGCCTGCCTCTAGCTCTTCTAGGAGCTCTTTCAAGCCTTCTTGAATCTTTTCTGACTCCTTCAAACTCAAAATGCCCGTCTGACCCAACATCTGAACGTGGGCTAAAGAACCAATCACATCAAATTTAGCTAATTTCTGGTCAAAAGATATACTCGCACCAAAGCGCTCTACCCAGTCTTCGACAGTACCTTCAAAGCGACCACCCCATAATTTTGTATTCTTAGCCATATCACATCCACCTCTCTAGCCAATCGCCCTATTTGGCGCTTTTTTGAACCTCAGAATGAACCTTGGTTGGAAGTCCCCACAACTTAATAAAGCCAACAGCCGCATCTTGGTCAAAGGTATCCGCACTGGTATAAGTCGCCAAATTTTCATCGTAAAGAGAATTTGGTGATTTCCGAGCTACGACCTGAGCGCTTCCCTTATAGAGTTTGACTTTTGCAGTCCCATTGACAACTTTTTGAGTCTCTTTAATATAAGCAATCAAGGCTTGTGTAGCCGGACTAAACCACAAAGCATTATAAATGAGATTTGATAATTCATTTTCTATAATTGGTTTAAAATGAGCCACTTCTCTCACAAGCGTCAAGTCCTCAATTTCCTTATGAGCTGTCAGTAGAGTCACTGCCCCTGGGCATTCATAGATTTCTCTTGATTTAATCCCAACCAAACGATTTTCCACGTGGTCAATCCGTCCGACCCCATGCTTTCCAGCTATTTCATTGAGTTTTTGAATCAAATCTGCCAATTTTAACCCTTCTCCATTAAGGGAAACTGGAACACCTTCACTAAACTCAATATCAATGTATTCTGGCATATCTGGAGCTTGCTCTGGAGAAGTTGTGATGCCAAAGGCTTCTTCTGGAGCCTGATTCCATGGATTTTCCAAAATACCACACTCATTGGCACGTCCCCAAAGATTTTGGTCGACAGAGTAGGGATTGTCAAGGTCAGCAGGAACAGGTACCCCATTTTCCTTCGCATAATGAATTTCTTCCTCCCGAGACCATTTCCATTCACGAACTGGCGCAATCACTTTTAAATTGGGATCCAAGGCTGCAATCGATACTTCAAAACGTACTTGGTCATTCCCCTTACCTGTACAACCATGAGCAATTGTAGTAGCTCCTGTCTGATGCGCTATTTCAACCAATTTTTTAGAAATAAGAGGGCGGCTCAAGGCAGATACCAAGGGGTACTTTTGTTCATAATAGGCATGTGACTGAAGAGCCACTAGCACATAATCTGTAGCAAATTCGTCCTTAACATCAATGACATAAGATTCGACTGCCCCAACCTTAAGAGCCTTATCATGGATGAAATCCAAGTCTTTCCCTTCACCCACATCCATACAAACTGCAACAACTTCATAGTCTTTCTTTAGCCAGGTAATAGCAACTGATGTGTCCAAACCGCCAGAATAGGCCAAAATTACTTTTTCTTTACTCATGTTCTTTTCCTTCTTTCTATTTTTCAATGGACGCTTTAAAGGCATCCTCAATGAGTTTGTCTAATTCCCCAGACTCCTTCAACTTTTGAATGGTTTTATCGACCGCCTCTTTCAATTCCTTGCTATCTTTTTTCATGGCGACCGCATAAGAATCATCTTGCTCTTTTTCAAAATTGAGGTCTGCGATTGCTAAATCAGGATTATTTTCCACAAATCCCTTGGCAACAGGTTCTTCAAAGATAACGGCATCCACTTGCCCTGATTTTAAATCTGTAATTAAATTCCCATTTTTAGGCAGAGATACGAGGGATGAATTTTGTAGCAAGTCTTTCGCCATCGTCTCTTGAATCGAACCTTTCTGCGCTCCGACCTTTTTCTGCGCTAAGTCTTTGACAGACTGATAAGTGGCTAAATCAGATTTTTTGACAATGAGCTTATTTTTTGAAGTATAGTAGGGAGTTGAAAAATCGAACACCTTGCTTCGTTCATCTGTCTTAGAAACACCTGATATGGCAAGGTCGGCTTTTCCTGATTGAACACTAGCCAATACATTGTCAAAGCTCATGGGAGATAGTTCCAATTCGACACCTAGTTCTGTTGCGATAACCTTGGCTAATTCGATATCTGAACCCACAATCTGATTTTTCCCATCAACCACTTTTTGGTATTCAAATGGAGCAAAATCTGGATTGAGGGCTACAACCAATTTTCCTTTGGACTTGATGGCTTCAATTCCAGCCGATTGATTGTTACTACAAGCAAATAGTAGGGGGAGCATCACTAAACCAAACATCGTCATCAACACCTTCTTCATCTTATTCATAACAAAGTCTCCTTTATGTTTATTCCTTTTGGTTGTATAAATAATACACTTATGCTCATCGTTTGTCAAGCCTAAATTGAAAATTTTTTCAGTTTAAAACAAAAAAACCTAGAAATACCACATAAAAATGTCATTCCTAGGCGTATTTATGCTATTTATCTCTGGAAAATATGAGTATTCAGTCAGTCAAATGAAACCAAACGAACTCATTTTCCCTCGCCCAATTCAATGATACGATGACATTGTTGGGCTACATAAGCATCGTGGGTCACAATAATGACTGTTTTCCCCTCTCGATTCATCTCCAAGAGAAACTTCAAGACCAAATCTCTATTTTCAGGATCCAGCGAACCTGTCGGTTCATCAGCTAAAATCAGCTGGCTGGGTTTTAAGATGGCTCTAGCAACTGCAATTCGTTGTTGTTCACCACCAGACAACTCGGAGACCTTTTGATGCAAAGTAGCTGGCAAACCTACTCTCTCTAAAATCTCTTCCACCTTTTTGAGCTTGTCTTTCTTGGACAATTTCACATATTTCAGCGCCAGCATGAGATTGTACTCGACCGTTTCATCATCAATTAGGGCAAAATTTTGAAACAGATAAGAGATATGTTCACGGATTATTGTTTGCGACTTGGCAGAATTGACCGCTAGATTTGTCTGACCAAAAATCTCATATCGTCCGCTGTAATCACTATCTATCAAACCTAATAAATTTAACAAGGTCGACTTACCACTACCACTCTTACCAACAATGGCTACCAAATCCCCCTGATCAATCCTGAGAGACAAGTTATCCAAAATCACTTTTCCCCCAATGGTTTTGGTAATATTTTCCAACTCAATCATAAGATGCCCCCTTTCAATAACTCTACTAGACTTCTTTTCTCCATCCTAGAAGCCAAAACTAGCACAAATAGTATATCCAGACATGTAAAGCCTGCAAACAGCAGAAGTGGCAAGAACGCATGGGCAAAGAAAATCAAGACTAGAAGGGGGAGACTATAGCCCAGCAAGAGCAGAACTAAGAGAGCTCGGTAGCGATCGACCAGTTTCCACCCCATAAACTTCTTGGTAATGATATCCCTGCGCTTCAACAAGAAAGTGGTAACGAGTAAAAAGTAGGAGACAATCATACTGAGAAGAGCAAATAAGGCAAAAAGAACGTTAAAATTACGAACAGAATCCCGATAGGTATCGACCATCTCCTCTTGAATTGCTTGAATCGATGAAAATTTTAAATAGCTACCATCAGATAAGTTATCGACTAACTCTGTAATCACTTTTTGATTTTGTTCTGTATTTTCAACTTTCATCGGGTTGTTTAAACCTGTCGTTGACAAGCGAGTCTTTTCTTCCCACATCATGTCTTGATCATTTACCAGACTAATGATTGGATTGTGGAGATTTTCCTTTCGCTCATTATTATAAGGGAAGAAAGACCAATCTCCTTCATAGTAGGCAATTTCCACATCCATATCTTCTATTGTTTTCTTTTGTTGATCTTCATACCTCATAGAAAGATAGGCGATGGATTTTCCCAAGAACTGATTCTTGCCTTCTTGTCCTTTATCACTGGCTGGCATCAAAATAACTTTTTTAGTGCCGGTATCTGGTAACTTGAATCCCTTGCTCTTTAGAAAATTGCTATTAGCATAGTAAACATCTACCTCATCAGGCAGTTGGTACTGCTGCACTTGTTCTGCTTTGATGACTGGTTTGATAGGAAGACTCGCACCTCGCACATAGTTTACTTGTGTTTTTGCTAGCAAATCTTGATAAAATTGGTAGAAATAATCTGTAGATTTCCCTGACCCTGCTAGCTCTTCTTGCCACAGGTTATCACTGAGGCGGAAATTTTCCAAGGTCAAGTAATTCCCTTGGCTTACCCACTGTTGCTGATAAGCAAGTTCTTTGTTTTCTTGTTCTAGACTTCTTCCCACCCCAATCAGTAAGGCCGTCAGTAAAATAGTTGTCCCTATTTTCATCACATAATTGAAGATGAGACCAAGTTTGACAGATGAAAAACCTTTCAACATAGAACTGACTGTCATTTTCTGAATCATCAGGTAGGTCAGCCAACTGATGAACAAATACAACTGTAAAAGCAGGAATTGGGATAAGAGTAAACTTGGGAACAGAAGCTTTGGTCTGTAGTCCAGCACTAAAAATAGTCCCAAGTCAATGATAAGACTTCCACCCAAGAGAAGATAAAAATTAGTCTTTACAAAACCAGCTAAAATCGCCCTGCTTTGAAAACCAAGTAACTTTTGAACCCCCACTCGTTTCATCTCCATCATCGGCTGATAAACTGTCATTAAAATCACAAGCAAGATTGCCAAGATAAAGATAATGATAGATAGTAACAACTCTTGATTTAGCACTCCAACCTGACTTCGGTAAGTGGGTTCTAATAAAACCGTCTTATCTATCTGGAAAAAATCACTCCACTTTTGTAGAATGGTATCGCGATTTATCTCTTTGCTGGAGGTAATCATGTAGCGCCCATTTACAGTATGGGATTTATCCTCAATATAGGATTGGAAGGTCTGGAGTCGAATAAGTTTCACCTTTAAAAAGGTGGGAATGGTTCCTAGATTATTGGGAAGATCCTGGTTGCTGTAGACCCCCTTTTCGTTCTTTGAAAAATCAAGAGAAGTCAAACCGAACTCCTGATAGGGGAAGGTTTCCTTATCAAAAACACCAGCCTTGACCACCTCATCGCCATTATCTATTTTGATAATAGAGACCTTGTCTTGACTTGCAACCTCTTCAAAAAACTGGAGAATAGTTTCTGTCGGTTTAGTGACATCTTTCAAGTACAAGTCAAATGAATAAGTTGTCTTGCCCATCTCCTGAATCCGCACTATTTCTCGTGTAACATTTACATTCAGGACAAAAAACGTAGTACACAGTAAGAGCAAGAGCATACAAAGATGACTGATTTTTTTCATAGAGATACCTCCCGTGAAGAGACGAAACTGGGAAAAAACTAACTTTCCAATAAAACCACACAGTGATTCCAGTTTTGAATACAATCAAGCTGAAAGAAACACTGTGTGGTTTTTGAACGTTCAGAGATTCGTTTTTTGGATAATTGTCAATCAGAATGTTCTTTTATCTGTTAATAATCCTAGAAAATCTTGTCGTTTCAAGTCTGAGAAATGTTTGGTAGAGAGACTTCCCTTTTGAAGTCCATCATCTCTAACCTGCAAATAATAGCTATGTTGGCTTGTTTTAATTGTCAAAAAATCGCCAAATATAAAAACTCTTTTCCAGTTGCGAATCTCAAATTCTTTCATCTCTGATTTTGGAATGCGGATAAGTCCTTGCCGCAAATCACGATGATGCTCACTTGTGAAAGTCATCCCATTCCCAAGATTTCTTATTAGTAGTTCATCTGGAGTTACCATCACCAGCGCTATTTTAGTTAAGAAAATTTCAACTGTTGGTGGTAAAATCGCCAAGTTGAACCAAGGATGTAGGTAGCGATACGCTAAGAAATAATGAGGCTCCTCACCCAATCCTAGTTGTTTATATAAGGCCTTGACCTCACTATCTAACCTCGCTTCAAAAGACACATCCGAATGCTCTTCTTCCTTCCTCTGATTAAAATAACGCATCCAGACTAGAAAACCTATAAAGACTATAATAAATATTCCTGATAAGAGATATTTTACATTGTAGTTCATCACTTAACCTCCTGATTCACTACTCCGCCCAAAGCAGAGGCCTATTTATTTTGAAAATAGTTCCATAACAACTTTAAATAAGACTGGTAAGATTGTCAAACTAGAATTCTTTCTTTTCTAGCTACATCATAATTCTCGACTAAATACAAAGTTAAGGTCACTGAATTTGTCAACGCTTGCACACCTCCCGTTTCACCTATATTATAAATCAACATATATAACCTGTCAAGCAATTAAAGCAAATATTAAATGTTTTCAAAAAGAAGAATTATAGTTATATTTTACACATAAAAAAGATAGCTTTTGCTATCCTTATACATTATCTGACTGCTTATCCATTAGATATTGTTCCACCTTGAGCGCCTTGACTTCATTATTTTCAATTAGATAAAGCACCTTAGCTTTCATATAATAGTCCTTAGCAACAGAGATATCAAGATCTTCTGTTACATTTCCCAATAAACAATATAAATCTGCTAACCTAAAGCTACTATGATATTTGTTACAAAATTCAATTATCTCCAATAATAGCGCTCTGGACTTATCCATCTCCTCCTGTTTCCAAAGGTGGTAACAATAATTGTATTTTATTTTGATATACAACTCAATTTGTTCACGCACACTAGTATCGATTTTTGAAAGGGCTACGGAAACCTGATCATATAGTTGCTCAAATTTCTCCTTATCCTCATCATAGCCTAAGAAAATCAGCAGGGTATTCAAAATATATAAGTAATCCACTTTATCAATACTAATCCTACTAAGGATGTCCTCTATTTTTGAAATAGCTAGTTTTAATTGATGTTCACATTGATAAGTTAGAATGGCATCTATCCAGTCCAGATAAATCTTTTCATCAAAAGATAAAGAAGTCTGTTGCTTTCTCTCTCCCTCAAAAGCATATTTCAAAGAGGCATAATCTTGATTTTCCAATAATGTTTCAGACAATCTCTTGAAAGCAGACAAGCCTAGAAACTCTTTCGAAATTTCTCCTGAAAAGAAATAGTCCATATTTAAGCCCATTTTTTCAGATAATTTATATAACAAATCTGCTCCTGGCATATATTTGCCTTGTTCCATTCGACTTATCTGAGTTTGTTGGCAAATTCCTTCTGCCAACTCTTTTTGCGACCACCCCAACTCTTTTCGCTTATTTTTTAATCTTGTTGCTAATAATGCATGCATGCTAACCACCACTATTTATATTCTATAAAAACATTATACTACTTTTTTGAGAAGATTATATCAGATTGTCTACATAGTGTGAACAGGATTCTAAAAAGGAAAGAAAAAAGAGCTATTCAAAGCTCTTTCCCCTATTTCTTAATACCAGCCGTTGTTAAGCCAAAAGTTTTTAGCGGCTGACCATGAACCGTAACGTCCTGCAACGTAAGCATCTGCTACACGTTCTTGGTTTTCAGCTGAGTAGTCACCGTTCAAGTATGAATCTGTCAATTGGTAACGTCCAATGTAACGTCCATTTGTAGCTGTATAGCTACCACCTGATTCTTTTTGTGCAATCCATTCTTTAGCTTCTGCTTCAGATCCGCTTACAGTTGCGGCTGGTGCTGAAGTTTCTGCTGTAGCAACAGTTTCTTCTGCTACAGGAGCGCTTGCAGCTGGTGCTGCTTCTTCTACTACTTCTGTAGTTTCTGCTACTGGAGCTGAAACAGTTTCATCTTGAGCAGCTGGTGCTGCATAAGTAGCTGGCGCTGGTGTTGCTGCTGGTGCTACTGGACCGTCGATAACCAACTCTTGACCAACATAAATCATATGGATGTTGTCAATGTGGTTGTTTTCTGCCAATTTCTCAACAGTTGTGTTGTGAGTTTCAGCGATTTCTGAAAGTGTATCACCTTCTTTAACAGTGTAAGTTGATGATTCTTGAGCAGATACAAATGATGGAGCAAATACTGCAAACAAGGCAGCTACTCCTGCAAGAGTTGTTTTAATCTTTTTAGTTGTTGATTTCATATTTGAAAATTCTCCTTCTTTCTATACTTCTATCATACCCTTTAAATATTACTATTTCTTAACACTTTTATGTAGAAATATTACAAAATTATTTTTTATTTCCCTAAATAAGCCATTTTTGTCATAAAAGTCGCTATTTTATGCTGTTTGTGGCATTAAAAAGGTTTTTATCCACAATTAAAGTCAAGACACCCATTCTTTGATATAATAGAGATAAGAATTTTTATAAGGGGAAACTGATGAAATCACTTCGTTTTCAATCTGTCTTTGATATCATCGGACCAGTTATGATTGGCCCATCTAGTAGCCATACAGCTGGTGCTGTTCGTATTGGGAAGATTGTCTCTTCCATTTTTGATGCTACTCCGACAGAAGTCGAATTCCAACTATTTAACTCATTTGCCAAGACCTATCGTGGCCACGGGACAGACCTAGCCCTTGTTGCAGGCATTTTGGGCATGGATACAGATGATCCTGAAATCCCAAACAGCCTGGAAATTGCCCACAAGCGCGGCATCAAGATTGTCTGGACCATTCAGAAAGACAGTAATGCCCCTCACCCTAATACCACTAAAATTACCGTTAAAAATGCCCACAAGACCATCAGCGTAACTGGTATTTCTATCGGTGGAGGAAATATTCAAGTAACCGAACTCAATGGCTTTGCCGTCTCTCTCAATATGAATACACCGACTATCATCATTGTTCATCAAGATATTCCAGGTATGATTGCTCTTGTAACAGAAGCCCTTTCACGCTATGGTATCAATATCGCCCAAATGAATGTCACTCGTGAAAAAGCTGGTGAAAAAGCTATTATGATTATCGAAGTTGACAGTCGCAACTGTGATGAGGCCATCGAAGAAATTCGAAAAATCCCTCATCTCCACAATGTCAATTTCTTTAAATAGGAGGAAGCATGTTTTATTCTATCAAAGAATTGGTCGAGCAAGCAGATCTGGACTTTCAAGGAAATGTCTCAGAACTTATGATTACAACAGAGTTTGAATTGACCGGTCGCGAACGTGAGGAAGTCCTCCTTCTCATGGAACGCAATCTGGAAGTCATGAAAGCCTCTGTCCAACTTGGCCTCAATGAAAATAAATCTCGTAGTGGCCTGACAGGTGGAGATGCTGCCAAATTGGATCACTACATAAAAAATCGAAAAACTCTGTCAGATTACACGATTCTCTCTGCTGCCCGAAATGCCATTGCAGTCAATGAACACAATGCTAAAATGGGCTTGGTTTGTGCCACTCCGACCGCAGGAAGTGCCGGCTGTCTCCCTTCCGTTCTCACTGCTGCTATTGAAAAATTAGACCTCAGCCACGAGCAACAGCTGGATTTCCTCTTTGCTGCTGGTGCCTTTGGACTAGTCATCGCAAACAACGCCTCTATCTCGGGTGCTGAAGGCGGTTGCCAAGCTGAGGTTGGTTCAGCATCTGCTATGAGTGCTGCAGCCTTGACTCTAGCTGCAGGCGGAACACCTTATCAGGCCAGCCAGGCCATTGCCTTTGTCATTAAAAATATGCTGGGCCTCATCTGTGACCCTGTTGCCGGCTTGGTCGAAGTTCCCTGTGTCAAACGCAATGCCATGGGAGCTAGCTTTGCCTTCATCGCAGCAGACATGGCTTTGGCAGGTATCGAATCTAAAATCCCTGTGGATGAGGTTATCGATGCCATGTACCAAGTAGGAGCAAGCATGCCAACTGCCTTTCGTGAAACAGCTGAAGGTGGACTCGCTGCCACCCCTACTGGTCGTCGCCTCCAAAAAGAAATTTTCGGAGAATAAGCTTATCAAATAGGAGAAACCATGACCTCTATCACAGCTATCTTTTTCGATCTGGATGGAACCCTCGTTGACAGTTCTATCGGGATTCACAATGCCTTTACTCATACATTTAAGGAACTGGGGGTGCCTAGTCCTGATGCCAAAACGATTCGTGGTTTTATGGGACCGCCTCTTGAAAGTAGTTTTGCGACCTGCCTTCCCAAAGAACAAATTTCTGAAGCCGTGCAGATATACCGTTCGTACTATAAGGAGAAAGGCATCCATGAAGCTCAGCTCTTCCCTCATATTGTAGGCTTGCTTGAGGAGTTAACGAGCAATTACCCTCTTTATATCACCACTACAAAGAATACTCCAACCGCTCAAGACATGACTAAAAACTTGGGAATCTATCATTTCTTTGATGGCATTTATGGTTCCAGCCCCGAAGCACCCCATAAGGCAGATGTCATACGCCAAGCCTTGCAGACACATCAACTAGCACCGGAACAAGCCATCATCATCGGAGATACCAAGTTTGATATGCTTGGAGCTCAAGAAACAGGCATTCAGAAATTGGCCGTCACTTGGGGATTTGGAGAGCAAGCAGATCTACTAAACTATCAGCCTGATTATATCGCCCACAAACCCATAGAAGTTTTGAGGTATTTTCAATAACATAGACATACGACAAGGCGACGTTAACGTGGTTTGAAAAGATTTTCGAAGAGTATAAGTCTCTACATAACAAAACGCATATTACCAAGGTTCTTCTGTACTGACCCCAAAAGTTAGACAATTAATTTATCCGAAGGATTTAGTTCTGTATTGCACAGGGCTAAGTCCTTTTAGTTTTACCTTAATTCGTTTATTGTTGTAGTAATCAATATAGTCTACAATAGCTTGTTCCAATTGATTAAGTGATTTAAAGGTTTTCTCATAGCCATAAAACATTTCGGATTTTAAAATGCCAAAGAAGGACTCCATCATACCATTGTCTGGGCTGTTACCTTTACGTGACATGGATGCTTGAATTCCCTTACTCTCTAGGAACCGATGATAAGAATCGTGTTGGTATTGCCAGCCTTGGTCACTATGAAGAACAGTATTCTCATAGTAATTCTCTGTGAAGGCTTGTTCCAACATCGTTTTTACTTGTTCTAAATTAGGAGAACAAGAAAGATTAAAAGCAATAATTTCGCTGTTAAATCCATCTAAAACAGGCGATAAATAGAGTTTCTGTGTGCTATTTGGAATGGCAAACTCTGTCACATCTGTGTAGCACTTTTCCATTGGTCTCGATGCTTCAAACTGGCGTTGAATAAGATTCTCTGCCTTCTTGCCAACGTCTCCTTTATGAGAAGAATATTTTCGTTTCTGTCGCATTTTAGCTTGTAAATTGAGTACTTTCATCAGACGTTGGACCTTCTTATGGTTTACTATATGACCACGATTCCTCAATTCAAGAGTTATTCGGCGATAGCCATAATTTCCTTTGTGCTCAGTAAAAATAGCTTGAATTTCAGCTTTAAGA
>NZ_WIJO01000019.1:0-32683 GCF_009496205.1 Streptococcus mitis | reverse complement strand
ACCAAAGGCATGATAGAAGGCATGGAAGTGACAATCCTCCAAGGTATTCACCACTTTTTCAATAGTAAAGACGAGATGGTCTTGTGGTAAGAAAGAACTGATTTCTAGTGGTAAAGTTGTTTGATTTTTGTTATAGTGAATATGCATGGGATGGCCTTTCTAAATGATTTATTAAGCAATTCCATTTTATTAAGACTATCGCAACCATGCAAAAAAGCAACGGCAAATCCGTTGCTTTTTTTGGAGACAAGAGACTATTGTCCCAGACTCTTCTTTTCTATCAAACTGAACGCATTCCAAACCAGTCTTTTTTTGAGTTTTTTGATAAAATAGTACTATTAGTGAAAAGGATGGAAGCATGACTAAGAAAATTGTAGCTATTTGGGCCCAGGATGAAGAGGGTGTGATTGGTAAGGACAATCGTCTGCCTTGGCATTTGCCAGCAGAATTGCAACACTTTAAAGAAACAACTCTGAATCATGCTATCTTGATGGGGCGTGTGACCTTTGACGGGATGGGGCGTCGCTTGCTTCCAAAACGGGAGACTTTGATTTTGACTCGTAATCCAGAAGAAAAGATAGACGGGGTTGCTACTTTTTATGATGTTCAGTCTGTCTTGGACTGGTATAAGGCTCAAGATAAGAATCTTTATATTTTAGGTGGAAAGCAAATTTTTCAAGCTTTTGAACCCTACCTTGACGAAGTGATTGTGACTCACATTCATGCTCGGGTGGAAGGAGATACCTATTTCCCTGAAGAGTTTGATCTGTCTATTTTTGAGACGGTTTCAAGCAAATCCTATACCAAAGATGAGAAAAATCCTTATGATTTTACCATCCAATACCGCAAGAGAAAGGAAGTCTAATGGAACGTAGTATATTTGGTTTTTTCACAGCCATGCTGTGTTTGGTCTGCTTGCTTGCAGGAGCACAGGCTTTTCGTAAAAAGCGCTATGGACTTTCTGTCCTGCTCTGGTTAAATGCCTTTACCAATTTGGTCAATAGTATCCATGCTTTTTACATGACCTTATTTTAGATAGAATGACAGTATAGAATAGAACGGAAGGAAATCATGCCTACAAATAGGAATAATGATATGATGGTTTATTGCTCATTTTGTGGCAAAAGCCAAGAAGAAGTACAAAAAATAATCGCTGGGAACAATGCCTTTATCTGTAATGAATGTGTGGAGTTAGCCCAGGAGATCATTCGTGAGGAGTTGGCTGAGGAAGTCTTGGCAGACTTGTCTGAGGTACCAAAACCAATCGAACTCCTCCACATCTTGAATCACTACGTAATCGGTCAAGATCGTGCCAAACGTGCCTTGGCAGTAGCTGTATACAACCACTACAAACGCATCAATTTCCACGATACGCGTGAAGAGTCAGAAGATGTGGATTTGCAGAAATCAAATATCTTGATGATTGGCCCAACTGGTTCAGGGAAAACTTTCCTTGCTCAGACCTTGGCTAAGAGCTTGAATGTACCTTTTGCGATCGCAGATGCGACAGCTCTTACTGAGGCTGGTTATGTGGGTGAGGACGTGGAAAATATCCTCCTCAAACTCCTACAGGCTGCTGACTTTAACATCGAGCGTGCAGAGCGTGGGATTATCTATGTGGATGAAATTGACAAGATTGCTAAGAAAAGCGAGAACGTGTCTATCACACGTGATGTTTCTGGTGAAGGTGTGCAACAAGCCCTTCTCAAGATTATCGAGGGAACCGTTGCTAGCGTGCCGCCTCAAGGTGGACGCAAGCATCCACAACAAGAGATGATTCAAGTGGACACTAAAAATATCCTCTTCATTGTGGGTGGTGCCTTTGATGGCATTGAAGAAATCGTCAAACAACGTCTGGGTGAAAAAGTCATCGGATTTGGTCAAAATAATAAGGCGATTGACGAAAACAGCTCATACATGCAAGAAATCATTGCAGAAGATATTCAAAAATTTGGTATTATCCCAGAGTTGATTGGACGTTTGCCTGTCTTTGCAGCTCTTGAGCAATTGACGGTTGATGACTTGGTTCGCATCTTGAAAGAACCAAGAAATGCCTTGGTCAAACAATACCAAACCTTGCTTTCTTATGATGATGTTGAGTTGGAATTTGACGACGAAGCTCTTCAAGAGATTGCCAATAAAGCCATCGAACGTAAAACGGGTGCGCGTGGTCTTCGCTCGATCATCGAAGAAACCATGCTAGACGTCATGTTTGAAGTACCGAGTCAGGAAAATGTGAAATTGGTTCGCATCACTAAAGAAGCTGTCGATGGAACGGATAAACCAATCCTAGAAACAGCCTAGAGGTGACTATGGAACTTAATACACACAATGCTGAAATCTTGCTCAGTGCGGCTAATAAGTCCCACTATCCGCAGGATGAACTGCCAGAGATCGCTCTTGCAGGGCGTTCAAATGTTGGCAAGTCTAGCTTTATCAATACCATGCTGAACCGTAAGAATCTGGCTCGTACGTCAGGGAAACCTGGGAAAACCCAGCTTCTCAACTTTTTTAACATTGACGACAAGATGCGCTTTGTGGATGTGCCTGGTTATGGTTATGCCCGTGTTTCCAAAAAGGAACGTGAAAAGTGGGGGCGCATGATTGAGGAGTACCTAACGACTCGGGAAAATCTCCGTGCGGTAGTCAGTCTAGTCGACCTTCGTCATGACCCGTCAGCAGATGATGTGCAGATGTACGAATTTCTCAAGTATTATGAGATTCCGGTTATTATCGTTGCGACCAAGGCGGACAAGATTCCTCGTGGTAAATGGAACAAGCATGAATCAGCAATCAAAAAGAAATTAAACTTTGACCCAAGTGACGACTTTATCCTCTTTTCATCTGTCAACAAGGCAGGGATGGATGAGGCTTGGGATGCAATCTTAGAAAAATTGTGAGGAAAAGAAAATGGCAAAAACAATTCATACAGATAAGGCCCCAAAGGCTATCGGACCATATGTTCAAGGAAAAATCGTTGGCAACCTTTTGTTTGCTAGCGGTCAAGTGCCCCTATCTCCTGAAACTGGGGAAATCGTTGGAGAAACGATCCAAGAACAGACAGAACAAGTCTTGAAAAACATCGGTGCTATTTTGGCTGAAGCAGGAACAGATTTTGACCATGTTGTCAAAACAACTTGCTTCTTGAGCGATATGAACGACTTTGTTCCTTTTAACGAGGTTTACCAAACGGCCTTTAAAGAGGAATTTCCAGCTCGTTCAGCAGTAGAGGTAGCTCGTCTTCCTCGTGATGTAAAAGTCGAAATCGAAGTCATCGCAGAGATTGGATAAGCTAGTTGAAGTTTGGTGTTGCCAAACTTCTTTTGATATAAGGAGAGATAGATGACAAAGAAACAACTTCACTTGGTGATTGTGACAGGGATGAGTGGCGCAGGGAAAACAGTTGCTATTCAGTCCTTCGAAGATTTGGGTTATTTTACTATTGACAATATGCCGCCAGCTCTCTTGCCTAAGTTTTTGCAGTTGGTGGAAACAAAGGAAGACGACCATAAGTTGGCCTTGGTAGTGGATATGCGTAGCCGTTCTTTCTTTTCAGAAATTCAAGCTGTCTTGGATGAGTTGGAAAATCAAGATGATTTGGATTTCAAAATTCTCTTTTTGGATGCAGCTGATAAGGAATTGGTTGCTCGTTACAAGGAAACCAGACGGAGTCACCCACTAGCAGCAGACGGTCGTATTTTAGATGGAATCAAGTTGGAACGTGAACTCTTGGCACCTTTGAAAAATATGAGTCAAAATGTGGTGGATACGACTGAACTTACTCCTCGTGAGCTGCGTAAAACCATTGCAGAGCAGTTTTCAGATCAAGAGCAAGCCCAGTCTTTCCGTATCGAAGTCATGTCTTTTGGTTTTAAATATGGAATCCCAATTGATGCGGACCTAGTCTTTGATGTCCGTTTCTTGCCAAATCCCTATTACCTTCTAGAACTGAGAAACCAAACGGGTGTGGATGAACCAGTTTATGATTATGTCATGAACCATCCTGAGTCAGAAGACTTTTATCAGCATTTGTTGGCCTTGATTGAGCCGATTTTACCAAGTTACCAAAAGGAAGGGAAGTCCGTTTTGACCATTGCCATGGGTTGTACAGGTGGACAACACCGTAGTGTGGCCTTTGCTAAACGCTTGGCGCAGGACTTATCCAAGAATTGGCCTGTTAATGAAGGGCATCGCGACAAAGACCGAAGAAAGGAAACGGTAAACCGTTCATGAGAAAACCAAAAATAACGGTGATTGGTGGAGGGACTGGGATCCCTGTCATTCTAAAAAGTCTGCGGGAAAAAGATGTGGAAATCGCTGCTATCGTAACGGTGGCGGATGATGGTGGTTCTTCAGGTGAACTCCGAAAAAATATGCAGCAATTGACACCGCCAGGTGATCTTCGTAATGTCCTTGTGGCCATGTCGGATATGCCTAAGTTTTATGAAAAGGTCTTTCAATACCGCTTTTCTGAGGATGCTGGAGCCTTTGCTGGTCATCCATTGGGCAATCTCATTATTGCAGGTCTGTCAGAGATGCAGGGTTCGACCTATAATGCCATGCAGTTATTGAGCAAATTTTTCCATACAACTGGAAAGATTTATCCTTCCAGTGACCATCCTTTGACCCTGCACGCAGTCTTTCAGGATGGGACAGAGGTGGCTGGAGAGAGCCATATTGCAGACCATCCAGGTATGATTGACCATGTCTATGTAACCAATACCCTCAACGATGATACTCCTCTGGCCAGTCGTCGAGTAGTGCAGACTATTCTTGAAAGTGACATGATTGTCCTCGGACCTGGTTCCCTCTTTACCTCTATTTTGCCCAATATCGTGATTAAGGAAATCGGGCAAGCGCTTTTGGAAACCAAGGCAGAAATCGCCTATGTCTGCAATATCATGACCCAACGTGGGGAGACAGAACACTTTACAGATAGTGATCACGTGGAAGTCTTGCATCGTCACCTTGGCCGACCTTTTATCGACACTGTCTTGGTGAATATCGAAAAAGTGCCTCAGGAATACATGAATTCCAACCGGTTTGATGAATATTTGGTGCAGGTGGAACATGATTTTGCTGGTCTTTGTAAGCAAGTTCCGCGTGTGATTTCATCCAACTTTCTTCGTCTGGAAAATGGGGGTGCCTTCCACGATGGAGATTTGATTGTGGATGAATTGATGCGGATTATACAGGTGAGAAAATGAGTTTCACAGTAGCAGTAAAAGAAGAAATTCTAGGTCAGCACCATCTAAGCCGGCATGAATTATCTGCCATTATCAAGATGTCTGGTAGCATCGGTCTCTCGACTTCGGGCTTGACCTTGTCCGTCGTGACAGAAAATGCCAAACTGGCTCGTCACCTCTATGAGTCCTTTCTCCATTTCTATGAAATCAAATCGGAAATTCGCCACCACCAGAGGAGCAATCTTCGCAAAAATCGGGTCTATACTGTTTTTACAGATGAAAAAGTGCAGGACTTGTTGAGTGATTTGCACTTGGCAGACTCTTTCTTTGGTTTGGAAACAGGTATTGATGAGGAGATTTTATCGGATGAGGAAGCAGGTCGTGCTTATATTTGTGGTGCTTTCTTGGCAAATGGAAGCATTCGTGACCCTGAGTCAGGCAAGTACCAGTTGGAAATCAGTTCTGTTTATCTGGACCACGCGCAAGGGATTGCCTCCCTTCTCCAGCAATTTTTACTGGATGCTAAGGTGCTTGAGCGCAAGAAGGGGGCTGTGACTTATCTCCAGCGTGCCGAAGACATTATGGACTTCTTGATAGTAATTGGAGCCATGCAGGCGCGTGACGATTTTGAGCGAGTTAAGATTTTGCGAGAAACCCGTAACGACCTCAATAGGGCCAATAATGCAGAAACAGCCAATATTGCTCGGACAGTTTCTGCCAGCATGAAGACTATCAACAATATCAGTAAAATCAAAGATATCATGGGCTTAGAAAACCTTCCAGTGGATTTGCAGGAGGTAGCGCAATTGCGGATTCAGCACCCAGACTACTCTATCCAGCAGTTAGCAGATAGTCTCAGCACTTCCCTTACAAAAAGTGGTGTCAACCACAGACTCAGAAAAATCAATAAGATAGCTGATGAACTATAAAACCACGAATCGTAGGACTCGTGGTTATTTTCTTGAAGTTATAAAATAAATATGTGAGAAATATTTTAATGAAAGTCCACTTTATAATCTATGGTATACTATAGATGAGTTACACGGTCAGGTTAAAGGAGACACCATGAAAAAAACTAAAAAAAGTATGATTATTTTATTCAGTATTTTAGCAGTCATTGGAATCGCAGTAGGAGGATGTAGCATGCACCAATACCAAAAGAAACAAGAAATGATAGCCATCGCGACAAGTGACGAGGCTAGAAAGGTTTATGAAGAATATTTAAAGAAAGAAGATCCCAAAGCACTGACCGAAGACGGTATCATTAAGAGTTATGAAATTGATAAAGAAAAACTTTCCTATAATCCAATGGGAGGTTTAATGGTACGTTTATTTTTGAACGGGAAAAAAGATCTTAGGATGAATTTTAACTTAATAGATAATGGAGATGGTACCTATAGTACTGCATACTATGGATATACTGGTGACCTAAGCAGGATTTTGGAAGAAGGAAAAAATGATTAAGGACTATGTAAATGATAAAAATCTTCAAATAGCAATGACAGAGTATGACTCTGAAATGGATTTAGATCATGTTGTGAAAACTCAAAGAGGAGATCAACTTGGCACTGTCACCCAAGTCTACAACAATACTACAGGAGCGGGCGAGCAGGTTTATGCGGTTGTAAAAAATCCTAATGAAAATGCTGAGGATGTAGAGGAAAGTTATGCTATACTATGAGTAAGTTCATTTCTAATTTATTGATAGGATAGCGTAAAGGAGGAAACATGAAAACATCTAAAAAAAGTATGATTATTTTATTCAGTATTTTAGCAGTAATTGGAATTTCAATAGGAGGATGTAGCATGCACCAATACCAAAAGAAACAGGAAATGATAGCCATCGCGACAAGTGATGAGGCGAAAAAGGTTTATGAAGAATATTTAAAGAAAGAAGATCCACATGCTTTTACTGACAAAGGATTCGTACATTCTTATCAAGTGAAACAAGATTCATTAAGTTATAATCCAATGGGTGGGCTGATGGTTTCTTTAATAATCAATGATGATAATGAAATGCTTGTGGATTATAATTTGATTGAAAAGTCTGACGGAAATTATACTTCAGCATTTTATGGAAGTACACCTAAATTTTGGCAGACTCGTGATAAATATTATAAAAAAGAGGAGTGATAATTATGCTGGAAAAATATATTGACGAGCCTCATCTTCAGATAGCAATGACAGAGTACCAATCTAACATGAAAGAAAATAAATATGAGGTTAATACTCAGTATAATCAAAATGTAGGTTATGTCACCCAAGTCTACAACAATACTACAGGAGCGGGCGAGCAGGTTTATGCAGTTGTAGAAAATTCTGATGAAGAAGCTGATAAGGTACAGGAAAGTTATGCTATACTATGAGTAAGTTAGTCCCTAATTCATTGATAGGATAGCGTAAAGGAGGCACTATGAAAAAAACAAAAAAAAGCATGATTATTTTATTCAGTATTTTAGCTGTAATTGGAATAACAGTAGGAGGATGTAGCATGCACCAATACCAAAAGAAACAGGAAATGATTGCCATCGCAACAAGCGATGAGGCGAAAAAGGTTTATGAACATTTTATGAAATCAAAAGACCCCAAAGCATTCACCGATGAAGGAATTATAAAGAATTATGAGATTGATGAAAGTAGCTTAAGTTATAACCCAATGGGGGGATTAATGGTTTCAGTGGTTATCAACAAAGATAATGAATTAAATATAAATTATAATTTGATTGAAAACAAAGATGGCTCATACCATTCAGCATATTATTCTACTTCACCAAGATTATCCAAACTTTTGAAAGGGAATAATGAATGACACAAAATTATGTTAAAGAAGATAACCTTCAAACCGCAATGGCAGAGTATCAGGATAATATGGGTGAGAGAAGAACTTTATATGACCAATATGAAATAGAACTTGGCACTGTCACCCAAGTTTACAACAATACTACAGGAGCGGGCGAGCAGGTTTATGCGGTTGTAAAAAATCCCAATGAAAAAGCTGAGGATGTACAGGAAGTAACGGTTCTCTTTCGTGGTTCTACGGGTCCAGATCATATTTTGAATGAAGCACCAGATGTCTGGAATGACTGGGCTGAAAATGATGCAGTTATAGCCAAGAGAATTGTAATGCAAAGCAATCCCAGCGACCGAGACAATTCTACCGAGCAGCTAAAGGCTTCTGCCAGAGCTTTAAAAGATATCATGGAAAAATATCCTAATGCCAAGATTAATATCTATGGGCATTCACTTGGATCTATGGATGCTCAGTATGCCATGGCTGCCCTTGAAGCGTCCCAAATCGAACGAATCCAACAGGCTTATATCTACAACGGGCCTGATATCTATCGAATCCTTAGCCCTGAACAGAGGAAAATTGTTGATCAGATTAAAGGACGTATCTACAACTATGCTGACCCTAAAGATAAGATTAGCATGGTTGGAAGAGATCCTGCCAAGGGCAGTATCGGGTCTGTAGGTATGGTTTATTATGTAGATAGTGAACAAGAGGATTTTGTAAATCAGCATATGACCTATGGTTATCGCTTGGATAAGAATGGGAAAATAAAAATTCTCTCCAATACTAGTACAGTCGCATATAACGACTTCCTGATTAAAATGGAAGGGTATAAAACACTTAAAAATATATTGTCTTCTGATGGATATACAGCAGGGGAACAACTCTTTCTGGATTCTGAGCAAGCTAAGATTGCAGCTTCGGGTATTTGCCGTATCGTCACAGAGGAGATGGATATTATTAAAAATATCTATAATAGAGGAATTCAAGACGCAAGTGAAGTATTTGCATCTTGCAGTAATGTCCCTTGGGGATTTATCCTTAGTTCATATGAAACAGAGGTTGCCTATTCCGAAGGAGGCTTGAACTATGAAACAACTATTGGTATCATTCAGAATCGATTTCATCCTGTTGTAGATAAGGTAAAACAACTAGAAAAAGATTTTACAGACTTGGAAAAGCAAATCCAAAACGGAATTCAGAAGAAATTAGATGAAGATAGGGAATTAGCTAGTAAATTTAGCCAGTGGGAGAGTTTGTTATGATTCAGGATGACATCTGGAAAAAGCGCCAGCGTTTAGAAGAATGTGAGGATAACTATCGACGTTCTTGTAAAAAAATCGAAAATCAGTATGAGGAAGCCAACTATAAATTTCAACAATTGCGGCATATGATTGATGAGAAGCATCGAATCATTTCCCATTCCTTAGACCAGTTAGGTGGAGATACAACCGAATGGCGTTATCAGTCCAATCAACTCGCATCCAACTTTAGTCAGCAAATCGAGATGGCATATCGAAATAGACAAGGGCAACTCGAACAAGAAGAGATGAAGCTAGAGCAAGAATACAAACGACAATACCGTCTTTTAGAAGATGGGCTTGCCAGAGCCCAGGAACAGCAACGGCGCTTAGAAGAACGAGGTAAAAAGTAATGGCGAATGTATTTGATTATATTAATGATTTTTTCGCGGGAGGAGAGGAGGCACTAAGAAATATTGAAAAAGAGTTGGAACGATCATTTATAAAAAACATCTTGGCTCCAGCAAAAAAAGCTCGTATTTCCACTATAGAAAAAGATACAGAAAAATATATGAAAATTTCTCTATTAAGTGCTCAAGAAAGTTTGAAAGAAGTTTCGAAAAATATTGATAGTTCGATGAAGGGAGAATTTTCTACAAAAGTAGTTGAAACTATAGAAACGAAAAGTAAAGAATATCCAAATGCTTTAAATGGTACAAAGTAAAACTCCAGTTATAGCCGATGAACTATAAAACCACGAATCCTATGTGACTCGTGGTTCTTTTTTATAAACTAGTTGAGTGTTTTGGTTGTACTTTTTGCTCTGGGTAGATGTAGTTGATGGCATTGTTAACAGCGGTTGGTGCTTCTCCAAGCCCTGTCGCAATCAGATCAATTTTTCCGTCATAGTAGCAACAGTCACCGATAGCATAGATACCTGCTTGGCTGGATTCCTGTTTGCTGTTGACTATAATCTTGTGGCGGTTGAGGTCCAGACCCCAGTTTTTAAGGTTACCGACAGAAGATTTGAAACCATAGTTGACAAAGAGGTGGTCTAGGTCAATCGTTTCGGTTTCATCAGATTTGACTTTTGTGATTTCCAGCTTATCAAGCGTTTTTCCATCTCCAAGGAGTTGGCTAGGGACGAATGGTGTCTTGATGGTCACAGATGATTCCTGTAAGGCTTGGACACTGTGTTCCAAGGCGCGGAAATTATCTCTGCGGTGAACAAGGGTAGTTGGTGCAATTTTTTCAAAAGCCAAAGCCCAATCCACAGCCGAGTCTCCTCCACCAAGAATCGTCACTTTCTTACCAGCGTATTGCTGGATGTTGGAAACGTGGTAGTGGATATTTTCATACCCCTCAACGCCTTCTAGTTCCAGAGGACGTGGTTTGAAGGCACCGCCACCCATAGCAATGATAACGGTTTTAGTCAGGTGACTTCCTTTAGAGGTTGTAATCTTAAAGCCCTCTTCTTGTTTTTCAATCTCAAGAACTGTTTCATTGAGATGAATAGGGGTATCAAAGCCATTTAGTTGTTCAATCAAGCGGTTGGTCAATTCTTCTCCAGTCAGGTTTGGGAAACCTGGAACGTCTAGGATTTCCTTTTCAGGATAGAGAATGGCAGGTTGTCCACCGAGTTGGGGAAGAGAGTCGATGATTTGGACCTTGGCTTGGCGTAGGTGGGCATAGAAGGCTGCAAAAAGCCCGACAGGACCACCACCTACAATGGTAATATCATAGAGTTGAGACATGGTTTCTCCTTTGTTTTTTCTAGTCATACTCTTTGAAAATCTCTTCAAACCACATCAGCTATATCTGCAACCTCAAAACAGTTTTTGAGCAACCTGCGGCTAGCTTCCTAGTTTGCTCTTTGATTTTCATTGAGTATCAGTTTATTTTATCATATTTTTTCTTTAATTTAAAATGAAGTAGGATAGGGAAAAAAATGTCAGAAAAATGGTATAATAGAAAGGAACGTGTTTGGACAGAGAGGAGACAGCAGATGAACTTTCAACAATTATCCAACCTGCAATATTGGACTAGCTTGTTTTCTAGTCCTTGGAGTATTGCCATCAATGTGTTTGATATTTTGATTGTGGCCTATATTTTATATCGTTTTACAAAAGCGATAGCTGGCACCAAGATTATGATTTTGGTGCGTGGGGTCGTGATTTTTGTATTAGCCCAGGTTGTGGCCAATATCCTTGGTTTAACAACGATTTCT
This sequence comes from Streptococcus mitis, assembly GCF_009496205.1. Taxonomy (GTDB): domain Bacteria; phylum Bacillota; class Bacilli; order Lactobacillales; family Streptococcaceae; genus Streptococcus; species Streptococcus mitis_BN. The sequence continues at coordinate 21,238 of NZ_WIJO01000019.1, read as the reverse complement.
TGGTTGATTAATCAAATTATCACCTATGGAGTTATTGCTGCGGTTGTTATCTTTTCTCCAGAGATTCGGACTGGTTTGGAACGCTTGGGAAGGGCGACAGATTTCTTTTCTACTGCTCAAATTAGTGCAGAGGAGCAAATGATTCGTGCCTTTGTCAAGTCGGTTGAATATATGAGTCCTCGTAAGATTGGTGCTCTGGTTGCCATCCAACGAGTTCGGACCTTGCAAGAATACATCGCTACAGGTATTCCCTTGGATGCCAATATTTCAGCTGAACTCCTTATTAATATCTTTATCCCCAACACTCCCCTACACGATGGTGCTGTGATTATCAGAGAAAATCGAATAGCAGTAACCTCTGCCTATCTTCCCTTGACAGAAAGCACAGGGATTTCCAAGGAATTTGGGACCAGACACCGGGCGGCTATCGGTTTGTCAGAAGTATCCGATGCCTTGACCTTCATCGTCTCAGAGGAAACAGGAGGCATTTCTATTACCTATAACGGTGTTTTCAAGCACGACTTGACGATTGAAGAATTTGAAGCAGAGCTACGAGCAATTCTTTTGCCGGCTGTTGAGGAAAAAGTCAGTTTCAAGGACCGTTTGCTAGGAGGTTGGAAATATGAGAAAAAATAGTCTATATATCATTTCATCTCTCTTTTTTGCTTGTGTCTTATTCATTTATGCAACGTCAACCAACTTTCAAAATAGCAATACCGCAAGGCAGGTCAAATCAGAAACCTACACCAATACGATAACGAACGTTCCTATCGATATTCACTATGATAATGACCAGTATTTCATTAGTGGATTTGCATCAGAAGTTTCAGTGATATTAACCGGAGCTAATCGTGTGACCTTGGCCAGCGAAATGCAGGATAGCACTCGTAAGTTTAAGGTCACAGCGGATTTGACGGATGCCAGTGTTGGAACGATTGAAGTTCCCTTGAATATTGAAAATCTTCCAAGCGGATTGACCGCTGTGGCAACGCCTCAAAAGATTACAGTGAAAGTTGGGAAGAAGGTTAAGCGAGATGGGATGATTGTTGTGCCACAAGTTGACCAAAGCCAGATTGATTCCAAGCTACAAATTGATAGTGTAACCGTGTCAAACGAACGAGTTTCTGTCACAACTGACCAAGAAACACTAGCTAAAATTGATCGTATTATTGCGCTTTTACCAACTAGCGAACGGATTACAGGAAATTACAGTGGTTCAGTACCTTTGCAGGCAATTGACCGTAATGGTGTTGTCTTACCGGCAGTTATTACTCCGTTCGACACAACAATGAAGGTGACTACAAAACCAGTAGCACCAAGTTCAAGTACATCAAATTCAACTACAAGCAGTTCGTCGGAGACATCTTCGTCAACGAAAGCAACTAGTTCAAAAACGAATTAAAAATAGGAAAAGGATTTTATAAAAATGGGTAAATATTTTGGGACTGATGGAGTCCGTGGAGAAGCTAACGTAGAATTAACGCCAGAATTGGCCTTTAAACTAGGACGTTTTGGAGGCTATGTTCTTAGCCAACATGAAACGGAAGCACCGAAAGTTTTTGTAGGACGTGATACACGTATTTCTGGGGAAATGCTAGAATCTGCCTTGGTAGCTGGTCTTCTTTCAGTTGGTATTCACGTATACAAACTAGGTGTTTTGGCAACACCAGCAGTAGCTTACTTGGTCAAAACTGAAGGAGCAAGTGCTGGTGTCATGATTTCTGCTAGCCACAATCCAGCCCTTGATAATGGAATTAAGTTCTTTGGTGGTGATGGCTTCAAACTGGACGATGAAAAAGAAGCAGAAATTGAAGCCCTGCTAGATGCTGCAGAAGATACTCTTCCTCGTCCAAGTGCAGAAGGATTGGGAACCTTGGTAGATTATCCAGAAGGCTTGCGTAAGTATGAAGGCTACCTTGTTTCAACTGGAACTCCTCTTGATGGAATGAAGGTTGCCTTGGATACAGCCAATGGTGCAGCTTCTACAAGTGCCCGTCAAATCTTTGCAGACCTTGGTGCTCAATTAACGGTTATCGGGGAAACACCAGATGGTCTTAACATCAACCTTAATGTTGGTTCAACCCACCCAGAAACCCTTCAAGAAGTGGTCAAAGAAAGCGGCTCAGCTATTGGTTTGGCCTTTGACGGAGATAGTGACCGCTTGATTGCTGTTGATGAAAATGGTGATATCGTTGATGGTGACAAGATTATGTACATCATCGGGAAATATCTTTCTGAAAAAGGACAATTGGCTCAAAATACAATCGTGACAACTGTTATGTCCAACCTTGGTTTCCACAAGGCCTTGGACCGTGAAGGTATTAACAAGGCAGTCACTGCAGTTGGCGACCGCTACGTTGTTGAAGAAATGAGAAAATCAGGCTACAACCTCGGTGGTGAACAGTCTGGTCACGTCATCTTGATGGATTACAATACAACAGGTGATGGCCAATTATCTGCTGTCCAATTGACTAAAATCATGAAGGAAACTGGTAAGAGTTTGTCAGAGTTGGCAGTAGAAGTAACCATCTATCCACAAAAATTAGTCAATATCCGAGTGGAAAATGCCATGAAGGAAAAGGCTATGGAAGTGCCAGCTATTAAGGCTATCATCGAGAAGATGGAAGAAGAAATGGCAGGGAATGGCCGTATCCTAGTACGCCCAAGTGGAACAGAGCCCCTCTTGCGTGTTATGGCAGAAGCGCCTACAACAGAAGAAGTGGACTACTATGTTGATACCATCGCAGACGTAGTTCGAGCTGAAATCGGGATTGACTAAATCCTAGAAAACTAGATGAAAATAAAAAATTATGGTACAATAGCTTATAATATTGTAGCCAAGGGAGAAAGACATGAATCTTAAACGTGAACAAGAATTTGTTAGTCAGTATCATTTTGATGCGCGTAATTTTGAATGGGAAAATGAAAATGGAGCTCCTGAAACTAAGGTGGATGTGAACTTCCAATTACTCCAACATGACCAAGAAAATCAAGTGACTTCTTTAGTGGTTGTCTTAAGTTTTATGATTGTCTTTGACAAATTTGTTATCAGTGGAACCATTTCACAGGTGAACCATATCGATGGTCGTATTGTTAACGAACCAAGTGAATTGAACCAAGAAGAAGTGGAAACCTTGGCTCGTCCATGTTTGAACATGCTCAACCGTTTGACTTACGAAGTAACTGAAATTGCATTAGACTTACCAGGAATCAATTTGGAGTTCTAATATGAAATTAGCTGTTATCACAGATTCCTCTGCCTATCTCAGTGCAGAGGCCTTGCAAAGAGAAGATTTATATGTCTTGGATATTCCTGTCAATATTGATGGTGAGGAGTATGTCGAAGGTATTAATCTGACTGCTGAGGAATTTTACCAAAAAATGGCTCAGGCTTCTGAATTGCCTAAGACCAGTCAACCAAGTATTGCCAAGTTAGATGAGATTCTAACTTCGCTCAAAGAACAAGGTTATACACATGCTTTGGGGCTTTTCCTATCTTCTGGAATTTCAGGTTTTTACCAAAATATCCAGTACATGGTCGATGACTATGAGGGCTTAACCATTGCCTTCCCAGACACTTTGATTACAAGTGCTCCTTTGGGTATCATGGTTGAAAGTGTCTTTAACTGGCGAGACCAGGGCGATGATTTTGCTATCATTCAGGATAAGCTAGCTATTCAGATTAGTCATACATCTGCTTTCATCATGGTGGATGACTTGGACCATTTGGTTAAAGGGGGACGCCTTTCAAATGGAGCTGCGATTTTGGGCAATCTGCTAAGCATTAAGCCAATCCTCTATTTCAATGATCAAGGTGTGATTGAAGTGTACGAAAAAGTTCGTACTGAAAAGAAAGCAACCAAGCGCTTAATTGAGATTATCAAGGAAGTCACAGCTTCAGGCCAATATCGTATCATTGTCATTCACGGGAATGCTCCTGAAAAGGCTGAGGAATTGCGTCAGCACTTGCTAGATTCTGAAGTGGGTACGGATATTTCACTTGCTACATTTGGTAGTGTCATTGGGACACACCTAGGAGCAGGAAGCATTGCTCTGGGTTATATTCCAGTGATTTAGTTGGCGCTTCTAGGCTAGTTAAGAAATCTTGTATCATAGCAATTGAACACTGACTACCTGCCTCTTGAAAAAAGATGATTGTCTTGCCCTTCATGGAAAGTCAGCGCCATTCCCTATTTTTCATGGGCAGCTAAGGTCCTTTGTATCTTGATAATTGAACACGCCTGGAACCCTATGTGAAAAAGATAGTTCTTCCAAGGAGTATTTACTCCTTGATCAGAACTCCTATTTTCACTTTGTGTTCTTACAGGCTTTGTATCTTAGACAGGAGTAGAGATGAGTATTCGAGTAATTATTGCTGGTTTTAAGGGAAAGATGGGCCAAGCTGCTTGTCAGATGGTCTTGGATGATTCAGACTTGGACTTGGTAGCAGTTTTGGATCCCTTTGAGTCTGAATCAGAATGGCAGGGAGTTCCTGTCTTTAATGATAAGGCTGATTTAGCAGGCTTTAAAGCGGATGTTTGGGTAGATTTTACAACTCCAGCTGTTGCCTATGAAAATACACGCTTTGCTCTTGAAAATGGCTTCGCTCCAGTAGTTGGAACAACAGGTTTCACAAGTGAAGAAATTGCAGAGCTAAAAGAATTTTCTCGTGCCCAAGATTTGGGTGGTTTGATAGCTCCAAATTTCGCCTTGGGTGCTGTCTTGCTTATGCAATTTTCAAGGCAGGCTGCTAAATATTTCCCAAATGTGGAGATTATCGAGCTCCATCATGACAAGAAAAAGGATGCTCCGAGTGGAACAGCTATTAAAACAGCTGAGTTAATGGCAGAAGTTCGAGAGTCTATCCAGCAAGGTGCGCCTGATGAGGAAGAATTGATTGCAGGAGCTCGTGGTGCTGACTTTGATGGCATGCGGATCCATTCAGTGCGTTTGCCAGGTTTGGTAGCCCATCAGGAAGTCATCTTTGGTAATCAAGGAGAAGGATTGACCCTCCGTCATGACTCCTATGATCGCAGCTCCTTCATGACAGGGGTGAATTTGGGAATTAAAGAAGTTGTCAAGCGTCATGAGCTTGTCTATGGATTAGAACACTTATTATGAGATTAACGCAAATGCCTTCTGAATTTCAGAAGGCTTTACCAGTATTAGAAAAAATTAAAGAAGCAGGTTTTGAGGCCTATTTTGTTGGAGGTTCTGTTCGAGATGCCCTCCTCAATCGTCCTATCCATGATGTGGATATTGCGACGTCTTCTTATCCAGAAGAAACCAAGCAGATTTTTCCGCGAACAGCCGATATCGGAATCGAGCATGGAACTGTCTTGGTCTTAGATGGGGACGAGGAGTATGAGGTGACTACTTTTCGGACAGAGGATGTCTATGTGGACTATCGCAGACCCAGTGCGGTCTCCTTTGTGCGCTCGCTAGAAGAAGACCTCAAGCGCCGTGATTTCACAGTCAACGCCTTTGCCTTGGACGATACAGGAGAAATCATTGACTTGTTCCATGGTTTAGAAGATTTAGAAAATCAAGTTTTGCGGGCGGTTGGAGTGGCAAGTGAGCGTTTCAACGAAGATGCTTTGCGGATTATGCGTGGCTTCCGTTTTCAGGCCAGTCTTGGCTTTGAGCTTGAGTCAGAAACATTTAAAGCTATGAAGACTTTGACGCCACTTTTGGAGAAAATTTCTGTGGAGCGTACCTTCGTTGAGTTTGATAAACTCTTGCTGGCTCCAATTTGGAGAAGGGGCTTGACTTCCATGATTGAGAGTCAAGCTTATGATTATCTCCCTGATATGGCAGCTAGCCAGGACGAGCTTAACAGACTGTTTGATTTGGAGACTGATTTCACCTTTGAATCTTCAGAGCAAGCCTGGGCTGCTCTACTGTGGGCTTTGGATATTGAAAATGCGCAGCCATTTTTGAAGGCTTGGAAGACCTCACGTCAGTTTGCTAAGCAAGTTCAGGATTTACTGACTATTTTGACCTTGCGTGAAAAGGGAGAATTGAGCAAGCGCGATTGTTACCGCTTTGACTTGGATTTGCTTTTACAGGCTGAAAATCTTCGTCAAGCCCAAGGAAAAGAAGTCAACCCACAAGCAATTACAGAAACTTACCAGAGTTTGACCATTCATGATAAGAAAGAAATTCAGATTAATGGTGGCATTTTGATTAAGGAATATGGCTATCAACCAGGCCCAGACTTGGGAGAGATTTTAACAGAGATTGAATATGCCATTGTCGATGGAGAATTGGAAAATGACCGTCAAGCCATCCATGCTTACTTGAGGGAGAAAAAATGAGTGATTTTATCGTTGAAAAACTAAGTAAATCCGTCGGTGATAAGACCGTTTTTAAGGATATTTCCTTTATCATCCATGACCTAGACAGAATCGGTCTGATTGGTGTCAATGGGACTGGCAAGACCACCCTTTTAGATGTCCTTTCTGGTGTTTCTGGCTTTGATGGGGATGTCAGTCCTTTTTCAGCTAAAAATGATTACCAGATTGGTTACTTGACTCAAGATCCTGATTTTGATGATAGCAAGACGGTCTTGGATACGGTCCTATCCAGCGACCTCAAGGAAATCCAGCTGATTCGTGAGTATGAGTTGATCATGCTCAACTACAGTGAGGATAAGCAGGCTCGTTTGGAACGGGTTATGGCAGAGATGGATTCTCTTCAAGCTTGGGAAATTGAGAGTCAGGTCAAGACCGTTCTCAGCAAGCTGGGTATTCAAGACTTATCTACTCCTGTTGGGGAATTATCAGGTGGCCTAAGAAGACGAGTCCAGTTGGCGCAAGTTTTACTTGGCAATCACGACCTCTTGCTTCTGGATGAGCCGACCAACCATTTGGATATTGCGACTATTGAGTGGCTGACCCTCTTTTTAAAAAATTCTAAGAAGACAGTTCTCTTTATCACTCACGATCGTTATTTCTTAGACGCTTTGTCAACACGGATTTTCGAGTTGGATCGCGCAGGCTTGACAGAGTATCAAGGGAATTATCAGGACTATGTTCGCCTTAAGGCGGAACAGGATGAACGCGATGCGGCTCTTCTCCACAAAAAGGAACAACTCTATAAGCAAGAATTGGCCTGGATGCGTAGACAACCGCAGGCGCGTGCGACCAAGCAACAGGCTCGTATCAATCGTTTCCACGACCTGAAAAAGGAAGTTTCAGGCGGCGTTGCTGAGACAGACTTGACTATGAACTTTGAAACCAGTCGGATTGGGAAGAAAGTCATCGAGTTTCAGGATGTTTCATTTGCCTATGAAAACAAGCCTATTTTGCAAGATTTTAATCTCTTGGTGCAGGCCAAAGACCGTATTGGAATCGTTGGGGACAACGGTGTTGGAAAATCAACCCTGCTTAATCTGATTGCAGGCAGTCTTGAGCCGACAGCAGGACAAGTTGTGATTGGGGAAACAGTTCGCATCGCCTATTTTTCTCAGCAAATTGAGGGCTTGGATGAAAGCAAGCGTGTTATAAATTACCTGCAGGAAGTGGCAGAAGAGGTCAAGGCCAGCGGTGGTTCTAGTACTTCGATTGCAGAGTTGCTGGAGCAGTTCCTTTTCCCACGTTCGACGCATGGAACCTTGATTGAGAAATTGTCTGGGGGAGAGAAAAAACGTCTTTATCTCCTCAAACTGCTCTTGGAAAAACCAAATGTTCTTCTCTTGGACGAACCGACAAATGACTTAGATATTGCGACCTTGACAGTTTTGGAGAATTTCTTGCAAGGATTTGCGGGACCTGTTTTGACAGTTAGCCACGACCGCTATTTCTTGGATAAGGTAGCGACCAAGATTCTCGCTTTTGAGGATGGCAAGATTCGTCCTTTCTTTGGTCATTATACCGATTACCTTGATGAAAAAGCCTTTGAAACAGAAATGGCCAATCAAGTGCAAAAAGCCGAAAAGGAGAAAGTAGTCAAGGTTCGAGAAGACAAGAAACGCATGACCTACCAAGAAAAGCAGGAGTGGGCAAGTATTGAAGGTGATATTGAAGCCTTGGAAAACCGTATCGCTGCTATTGAAGAGGAAATGCAGGCCAACGGCTCTGACTTTGGCAAACTGGCTACTCTTCAGAAAGAGCTAGATGAGAAAAACGAAGCACTCCTTGAAAAATACGAACGCTATGAGTATCTAAGTGAATTTGATAGCTAGAAGAATAGAAAAATCCCGTCTCATGGACAGGATTTCTCTATTCTTTTTTGGTTTCTTGATGAAAGACATTTTGCCAAGTTTCGTGGCGTCGCCAGATACTGGTATGGACGATACCATCTAACTCATAGCAGATGAGTTTGGTCTTCTGACTGATGGAAGTAATCTGTATGTCCTTAATCGCAGCTTTAAGTTCTTTTTCGGCCTTATAAGCCTCTTTATCCATCTGTTCTCCATCTTGACGAATATAGACAAAATCGTCAGCCAAGAGTTCTTCCAGTTGATTTCCTTGGTCAATCAATTGTTCGCGCATAAGCAATTTTTTATAGACATTGTCTAAAATCTCATCCTCAGGGATAGGTGCGGGCTCGATATGGACATCGGTATCAAAAACCCCAAAACGTTCCTCCAGCATAGACTCGACTTGATCCGCAATCTCGTGGCTTTCAAAAACAGACAGGTCAGGATTCATCTCCAGCGTGATATCCAGGTAGATATTGCTACCGTAGGTACGACCTCTTTGAGATTTAACCTTGCTAATTTTGGGAATTTCCATGATGGCCTTTTGATAATCCTCAAGCAGACGGTCGTCAAAACCATCTGAAAGACTAAAGGAAGACTCGATAAAGATATCATAGGCAGTTTTCAAGATAAAGAAAGTGATGACGATGGCAACCAGTTTATCCACAATCGGATAATTAAAGCTGCTAGCCAGGATGGCAATGGTAGTACCAAGTGAGGTGACAGCATCAGAAAGATTGTCCTGGGCGGCAGCCTTCAGTGCCTTGGATTTGGATTTCTTACTGAGGCGAGTGTTATAGAGATAAACCACAAACATAATCGCTGCAGAAATGATTCCTAGAGTGGCACCAAGAGGATCAATGACTGTTTCTTCACGACTGAGAATCTTCTGAATGGTATCCCTTAGAACATCAAAGCCAACATAGAACATGATAATAGAAGTGACCAAGCTAGCCAAATCCTCAATCTTCCAGTGGCCAAAACGGTGGTCTCGGTCAGCAGGTTGGCGCGCCATTCGAATCCCAATCAAGAGGGCTACATTTCCAATGATGTCCGACACGTTGTTGAAACCATCAGCCACCAAACTGGATGAATGAAGGAGGTGACCAGTTGCTAATTTGGCTGTTGATAAGAGCAGGTAGGTTGAAATGCTGATAATGGCCCCACGCTCAGCTAACTTGAGATTTGAGATAGATTGCTTCATTCAACTTCCTTTCTAGTCACATAGCATTCTACCATTATACTGGTTTTCAAGGGAAAATTCAAATAAGTCATTTTTTACTCTTTGAAAACTTTTCAAAATTTGGTATAATAGTACTACTCAAGGGAGTAGCTGGCAGAAACCTGTGATAGTGTCGTCATTCCGAATTTTATACTGAAAAGTATGTTTTCCGGCCCTATCTTAAACAGCGAGACTTGTTATGATTTTTGTTTGTCGTGAAAAGATACGATGAGAAAAAGAGAGTCTGTTTTGCACACAATGTCAAGGAGGAGACACATGTCAAAAGAACAAAAACGCCAAGCGTTTTACATTCAAAGTCCTGAAGAGGTCTTGAAGGCTGTGGATGCGACCGAACAAGGTTTGTCATCAAGTGAGGCGGAAAAGCGCCTTGCCGAATTTGGCCACAATGAACTCGAAGAAGGCGAGAAACGATCAATCCTGGTCAAATTTATCGAGCAATTTAAGGATTTGATGATTATCATCCTAGTTGCGGCAGCAATCTTGTCAGTCGTGACTTCTGGTGGGGAAGATATCGCAGATGCCATTATCATCTTAGCCGTGGTAATCATCAATGCTGCCTTTGGTGTTTACCAAGAAGGGAAAGCAGAAGAAGCTATCGAAGCCCTCAAATCCATGTCTAGTCCAGCTGCCCGCGTTCTTCGTGATGGTCATATGGCGGAGATTGATTCTAAAGAATTGGTACCAGGTGATATCGTCGCTCTCGAAGCTGGTGATGTAGTACCTGCAGACCTACGTTTGCTAGAAGCTAATTCTCTTAAGATCGAAGAAGCTGCCTTGACAGGTGAGTCTGTGCCAGTCGAAAAAGACTTGACAGTTGAACTTGCTGCAGATGCTGGTATTGGGGACCGTGTCAATATGGCCTTCCAAAACTCAAACGTGACCTATGGTCGTGGGATGGGTGTTGTTGTCAATACAGGGATGTACACTGAAGTTGGTCATATCGCTGGTATGCTTCAAGATGCGGATGAGACAGATACACCACTTAAACAAAACTTGAACAACCTTTCTAAGGTCTTGACCTATGCTATCTTGGTTATTGCACTTGTTACTTTTGTAGTGGGTGTTTTCATTCAAGGGAAAAATCCACTCGGTGAGTTGATGATCTCTGTTGCCCTTGCCGTTGCAGCTATTCCAGAAGGGCTCCCAGCTATCGTAACTATTGTTCTTGCCCTTGGTACTCAAGTTTTAGCCAAACGAAACTCAATCGTTCGTAAGTTGCCAGCAGTTGAAACTCTTGGTTCAACAGAAATCATCGCTTCTGATAAGACTGGTACGTTGACCATGAACAAGATGACCGTTGAAAAAGTCTTCTATGATGCAGTCCTACATGACTCAGCTGGTGACATTGAACTAGGTCTTGAAATGCCTCTTCTTCGTTCAGTTGTCTTGGCAAATGATACGAAAATTGATGTGGAAGGCAACCTGATTGGTGACCCAACCGAAACAGCCTTCATCCAATATGCCTTGGACAAGGGCTACGATGTCAAAGGGTTCTTAGAGAAATATCCACGTGTGGCTGAGTTGCCATTTGATTCTGAACGTAAGCTCATGTCAACAGTTCATCCACTTGCAGATGGACGCTTCCTCGTCGCTGTTAAAGGTGCGCCAGACCAACTCTTGAAACGTTGTGTTCTTCGTGATAAGGCTGGGGATATTGCTCCGATTGATGAGAAGGTTACAAACCTCATTCATACAAACAATTCTGAAATGGCCCACCAAGCCTTGCGTGTCCTTGCAGGTGCTTATAAGATTATTGACAGCATTCCAGAAAACCTGACTTCTGAAGAGCTTGAAAATGATTTAATCTTTACTGGTTTGATTGGGATGATTGACCCTGAACGTCCTGAGGCAGCTGAGGCTGTTCGTGTGGCTAAGGAAGCTGGCATTCGTCCAATCATGATTACGGGTGACCATCAAGACACAGCAGAAGCTATTGCTAAACGTTTGGGAATCATCGATGCAAATGATACAGAAGGCCATGTTTTAACTGGTGCTGAACTCAACGAACTATCTGATGAAGACTTTGAAAAAGTAGTTGGTCAATACTCTGTTTATGCCCGTGTGTCTCCAGAACACAAGGTTCGTATCGTCAAGGCTTGGCAAAAACAAGGTAAGGTCGTTGCCATGACAGGTGACGGTGTCAATGATGCGCCAGCTCTGAAAACAGCCGATATCGGTATCGGTATGGGAATCACTGGTACAGAGGTTTCTAAGGGTGCATCTGACATGATCCTTGCAGATGATAACTTTGCGACTATTATCGTTGCAGTTGAAGAAGGACGTAAGGTCTTCTCAAACATTCAAAAGACTATTCAGTACCTACTTTCTGCCAACACTGCTGAAGTATTGACCATCTTCCTATCAACCTTGTTTGGTTGGGATGTCTTACAGCCAGTTCATCTTTTGTGGATCAACTTGGTAACCGATACTTTCCCAGCTATCGCTCTAGGTGTTGAGCCAGCTGAGCCTGGTGTCATGAACCATAAACCACGTGGACGCAAGGCAAGCTTCTTCTCAGGTGGTGTTTTGAGTTCTATCATCTATCAAGGTGTACTCCAAGCAGCTATTGTTATGAGTGTTTATGGACTTGCGATTGCTTACCCAGTTCATGTGGGTGACAATCATGCCATTCATGCTGATGCTCTTACTATGGCCTTTGCAACACTTGGTTTGATTCAGCTCTTCCATGCCTACAATGTCAAGTCTGTTTACCAATCCATCTTGACAGTTGGCCCATTCAAGTCTAAGACCTTCAACTGGTCCATCTTGGTATCCTTCATCCTTCTCATGGCAACAATCGTCGTAGAACCACTTGAAGGAATTTTCCACGTAACCAAACTAGACTTGTCTCAATGGGGAATCGTCATGGCTGGAAGCTTCTCAATGATTATTATCGTCGAAATTGTCAAGTTTGTTCAACGTAAACTTGGCTTTGATAAGAATGCGATTTAAAAAAAAAGTCATCTTCGGATGGCTTTTTGCTACAGTTGAGGGAAAGGGCTTGCAGTTGCCGTCTTTTGTGCTATAATTGCTATAATATAGTAAAAAACAAGAGGAGTGTGAGGAAGTGGAAAAGAAAATTGTGAAGGATATCTTGTTTTTATCTCAGGTATCTCAGCCAGCAAGTCAGGAAGACCTTTATCTTGCCAGAGATTTGCAGGATACACTCTTAGCAAATCGTGAGACTTGTGTCGGTCTGGCTGCCAATATGATTGGGGTGCAGAAGCGCGTGATTATCTTTAATCTTGGTTTGGTTCCTGTGGTCATGTTTAATCCAGTGCTCCTGTCCTCTGAAGGAGCTTATGAGACAGAAGAAGGCTGTTTGTCCTTGACAGGTGTGAGACCTACTAAGCGTTATGAAACCATAAGGGTTGCCTATCGTGACAGCAAGTGGCAGGAACAGACCATTACCTTGACAGGCTTCCCAGCCCAGATTTGCCAGCATGAACTGGATCACTTGGAAGGACGAATCATTTAGGAGGAAAGCAAATGAAACGAATAGTCTTTGAACTTATTTTTATCGCAACGACCTGGTATATCTTTTTACCGCCTCTTAACCTGACCAGCTGGGAATTTCTCTTTTTCCTCTGTGGGCATTTGCTGGTTGTAGCAATCTTATTTGGTTTTGGCAAGGGGATAAACCTTGTCAAAACGGTTCATGTGCGCCACGGCAAGGCGGAAGCTGCCTTAAATCTTGAGGGTTTCAAAATCAATCGGTTAGGGAAAATCCTTTTAGCTTCTATTGGAGGAATTCTTCTCTTAGCAGCCTTGGTTTCCTTGGTAACTTCTAGCATTTTTCAGGCTAAAAATTATGCCAATGTAGTCACAGTTACGGAAAAAGACTTTACTGAATTTCCTAAGACTGATACCAGTAAGGTTCCTATCTTAGATAGAAGTACCGCTGAAAAAATTGGTGACCGCTACTTGGGTTCCCTAACAGATAAGGTGTCGCAGTACGTAGCGGCAGACACCTATACCCAATTGACGATTGATGGGAAACCTTATCGAGTTACGCCACTAGAATACGCAGATCCTATCAAGTGGTTTAACAATCAGGCCAAGGGAATCGGCGAATATATTAAGGTGGACATGGTAACCGGAAATGCGGACTTGGTGGACTTGAAGACACCAATCAAGTATTCGGACTCGGAGTATTTTAACCGCGATGTCAAGCGTCACTTGCGCTTGAAGTACCCAACCAAGATCTTCAAAACTCCATCTTTTGAGGTGGACGATGAGGGCAATCCTTTCTATGTAGCAACCGTTTACCAAAAGCAATTTGGGCTTGCGGTTCCTCGTCCTGTTTCAGTCATTATCTTGGATGCTACAAATGGAGAAACCAAGGAATACAGCTTGTCAGATGTTCCAGAATGGGTGGACAGGGTTTATCCAGCTGAGGAAACCATTGAGCAAATCAACTATAACGGCAAGTACAAGGATGGTTTCTGGAATGCCATGATTTCCAAGAAAAACGTGACCCAGACTACCAAGGGCTATAATTACTTGTCTATCGGAAATGACATTTACCTCTACACAGGTGTGACTTCGGCCAATGCGGATGAAAGTAATCTTGGTTTTATCCTTGAAAATATGCGAACAGGAGAAATCACTAAGTATAGCTTGGCTTCTGCGACCGAAGAATCAGCCCGTGAATCAGCCGAAGGTGCTGTTCAGGAGAAATCCTACAAGGCAACCTTCCCAATCCTCATCAACCTTAATGACAAGCCTCTTTACATCATGGGTTTGAAGGACAATGCTGGCTTGGTCAAAGAGTATGCTCTGGTAGACGCAGTCGAGTACCAAAACGTTATCGTAGCTACGACAGTGGAAGAGATGCTCAGCAAGTACGCCAATAAAAACGACCTTGAAATTGACAATGCAACGACAGAAAGCATCAAGGGAGTAGTAGCAGACCTCAAATCAGCTGTTATCAAGGGAGACACCGTCTACTTCTTTAAAGTTGATGGCAAGATTTACAAGGTTAAGGCCTCAGTATCAGATGACCTGCCTTACCTTGAAAATGGTAAAAACTTTGAAGGTCAAGTAGGAAAAGACAACTATCTCAAGACCTTTAAAGTACAGTAATACTCTTCGAAAATCAAATTCAAACCACGTCAACGTCGCCTTGCCGTACTCAAGTACAGCCTGCGGCTAGTTTCCTAGTTTGCTCTTTGATTTTCATTGAGTATAAAAAAGGTTTATTTAAGAAATATATATTATAATAAGGTAAATTAAGACTAATGGAGGACAAATAAATGGGTTTTTATTTGATGCTTGCTTCAATGCTACTCGGACTGCTCGCTTTGAAGATAGGTTTTTCTCAGTTCAAGGAGAAAAAAGATAAACTTTTATCTATCTTAACAAGCTTAGCAGGCATATCCCTTGTTCTCGTGGCTGTCTGGTTAGGATGGCCCAAATAAACAGAAAAACCTCGGTCAAACCGAGGTTTTTCAGATGAATTTCTTGGTAGTGGCTAAAAAATATGCTACACTATTAATATGAAAATTTTAATCCCAACAGCAAAAGAAATGAACACAGATTTGCCAAGTATTGAAGCCACTCCTTTAAAGCCAGAAAGTCAGGCCGTGCTTGATGCCTTGGCTCTCTATTCTGCTAGTCAATTGGAGAGTTTTTACAAGGTATCAGCTGAAAAGGCGGCGGAAGAATTTCAAAATATCCAAGTTTTGAAAAGGCAGACTGCTCAACACTACCCAGCCTTGAAACTTTTTGATGGGCTGATGTACCGCCACATCAAGCGAGATAAATTGACCGAGGCAGAACAAGCCTATCTTGAAAATCATGTCTTTATTACCTCGGCTTTGTACGGAGTCGTTTCAGCCTTGTCACCTATGGCGCCTCACCGTTTGGACTTTTTGATGAAGTTAAAAGTCGCTGGTAAGACTTTAAAGAGTCATTGGAAGGTAGCCTATGATGAGGCTCTGAAGCAGGAAGAAGTGATTTTCTCCCTCTTGTCATCGGAGTTTGAGACTGTATTTTCTAAGGAAATCAGAGAAAAAATGGTGACCTTCAAATTCATGGAGGATAGAGGTGGTCAGCTGAAGATTCACTCAACCATTTCCAAGAAAGCGCGTGGTGCTTTCCTGACAGCCCTGATACAAAATCAAGTACAGACGGTGGAGGAAGCTCGTCGCTTAAGCTTTGCAGGGTTTACCTACAGAGAAGATTTGTCACAGCCACAGGAATTGGTTTTTGTTAAGGAAGTATAGAAATCAGGTAAGAGAAAAAGTCAGCAGGACCCTGCTGACTTTTTAGTTTATAAAGTATTGGATATATGAATCTCATTTGATAAAGTGTTGAGGTGATTAACCAAATCCATGATTGACAGATGGTTTCGGCAAATAAACTTCTTAGTAATCCCTGGAATATAGAAATTAGACACGATGATATCGTAATCTGTCTGATTTAAAATCTCAGGACTTGTTTGTAATTCATCCCAAATATCGAAGGTAAAGCGGTTATTACAGTAATAGGAAAGCATATCAACAAAGGTAAGGGATATAGCATGGTCAAAGTTACTGATAATCAAAACCTTGATAGGTGGTCGATTTTCTAACAACTGAGTAGAGAGGTTTTCAGCATGGGTTAAGATGGTGTACATCAGGTGTTCCAACTGTTCAGGATGGTCATGCTGTCCAATTGCTTGACGGTATTGAGCCAGTTCTTGACGTGCACTTCCCATAAAGTCTGGGAAGTAAACTTCAAATTTTTTAATCGTCAATGCTTTTTGTTCAAATAGGATTGGGGTAGAAAAGATTTCCTGTCTTTCAAAGAAAGCAGTGTTGTGTAAATGCCAAATCAGCTCATCGTGGTTGGTAAAAGTAATCTTATATTGTTTTGATAGGCGTTCTAATATTTGACTCAGTAATTGGTAAGAGTATCTTGCTTCACTGTTTTCTTCTAAAGAGTTGAAGAATTCTTGAGGATTTAAGAAAAGATTGTTTTGAATAAAGGATATAAAAATTTGGGCGATGATATCTGGAGTGATTTCAAGTCCCAGTTTTTCAGAGAAATGGACAAGTAGCTCCTCAAAATTTGGAATATTCATCAAAAGAGGGTAGTATTCATCGAAGAAATGATTTGGTAAGTCGATAAAATGACCATTTTTGACGCGGTAAATACTGATAGCTATCATCAATTTGTACATTCTATAAATTGAAAATCGCATTGGATAATTCGTGATTTTATAGAAGAAATCAGCAAACTCTGTTAAATCCTCCTCAGGAAGGTCTGGAAAAGGCCAGTCTAGGAAATAATAGCGCTCAGAAAAGTATTGGGCAAAAAAATAACGAATATCCGTTTCATTACCAAGAATTGCAGTAGGGGTAAAAGATAATTCAATCTGAAATTGTGATGATAGAGTTTTTGTAATATTTCGGCCTAATCGATAGAGGTTGGCACTACTTGAGTGAAGATTTTCTATCGTTCGATAAATAGGTAGCCCCTCATTGAAGAACATATACTCTAGTAATTGAAAAGACTGAGAATGAGCAAGAAAATATTGATAAATATCTTCTACACTAGTGTTAACTTCTAAATCTATCATAATTCCGTTAACGGAAGATTGGATGTCAATATTTGGAAAAGCTGTTCGTAATTCATTTAAATCATTTTTTAGGATTCGTTCTGTACATCCTAATTTTTCGGCAAGTGCATGTAACCTTATCCAATTACGATTCTGAATTAAGGTTTCCATTAAACGTAATTGTCTTTGGTCTTTTGTGGATAAAAGGTTGCGCATTTAGGTATTTCCTCCTAAATTATATTGTATCATAATTATGATTCTTTTGTACAAAAAAACAAGAATTAAAAATATGTACATTAAATTCAAAAAAAAAAAAAAAAAAATATGGCTCCATGGTACAAAAATCAGATATATTAATTTCATAGATAATATTGATTAATGGCTCAAATAGTTGTAAAGTGTAAACTATAAATTACTATCTAGGAGTTTGAAATGAAACATTCACATAAGAAATCATTTGACTGGTATAGCATGCAACAACGATACTCTATTCGTAAGTATCACTTTGGTGCGGCTAGTGTCTTGCTCGGGACAGCCTTAGTCTTGGGAACTGCTGCCAATGCGCAATCAGTACAAGCAGAGGAACAACATCCTGAGGCAACTAATAGTGTCTCTGTTGATAAGGATAAGGTAGATGAAGCTACTAAACCAGCAGAAGTTTCTACACCTAAAAAAGAAACAACTTATGCAGCTCCAACTGTTGCTAACCCAGTAGAAACGACTCCAGCTAAAACTGAAGAAGCTACTAGACCAGCAGAAAAAGTTGAAGAAGCAAAAGACAAAAAAGAAGCAAGTCATCAAGATGCTGTTGACAAGTCAAAATTGTTAACAGCTCTTTCACGTGCTAAAAAATTAGAAAGTAAGTTATATACAGAAGCAAGTGCTGCTAACTTGCAAGCAAGTATCCAAGCTGGTCAAAGCTTGCTTGGGAAAGCAGATGCATCTGAAGCTGAAATATCAGCAGCAGAGACATCTATCCAATCGGCTATTATTGGTCTAGAACTTCGTTCTAACTCTGATAAAGGAACTGTATCAGAAACTCCTGTAGTGAAGAAAGCTGACACAGCAGAAGCCAAAGAAGAAGCTAAGCCAGTTGCAACAACGACTGACCGTTCAGCTGTTGATAGTAGCGTTTTAGCAACTAATGCACCTGCCAAAGTAGAAACAACTTCAGCTCCAAAATCTACTAATGAAATCTTGAAACCAGGTTTGAGCCTTTCTGATGCTCGCCAAAATCCAGCTATCCGTAAGGAAGACTTGGATAAAGGTCATAGTGGCTTTAGAGCGGCTAGCAATCCAGCCAACCCAATTGTCTCAGGTTCTGGAAATACAGTTGCATTTTCAGACATCAGCCAAGGTGGTCGTAGTTATAGTTTCCGTGGCTACGGGAACTCACGTGGTGGTAATTCAATTCATTACGATGTAACAACAGTACGTCAAGGTAATAAATTGAATTTCACAATCAAATATTCTGGTCCGGGCGAATTTGTTAATAATAACTTTATCTTGGATAAAGGGGATGGATTTGGAAATCCTTCCAATGCGACAATCACAACTCCAAGGTTAAGAGATCAATCAAAACCTATTAGCCAAGGTGCCAACTACGTATCTCACTCAGGATACAGTATGACCTCTGCTACTTCAACAAATACGGAACAAACAATCAGATTTAGTTTGCCAATCAATAATCCAAATGGTGACTTGTCTGTTCGTTTGAAACCTGTTACTTTTAACGTGGACCAAGGTGGTGGCGGTGCCGCTACTAGCAATGACCCATACAGCAACTCCAACTATTATCATAGAGCAAATCCACTATACTTGGATGCAAACCCTTATGGTGGTACTAATAATAAGACTGTTTCAGAAGACATTGATTTCCAAACAGTCTACCTTCCAACTAGTAAATTACCAGAAGGTCAAACTAGATTAGTTCGAGAAGGTGAAAAAGGACAACGTCAAATTACCTATAAAGTTCATCGATTTGGTAACGAAACACTTTTAGGATTGCCAATTAGTAATTCTGTTACTAAAGAAGCTAAGCCACGTATTATGCAAATTGGTGTGGCTAAAGAGCTAATCGATACAGTAAAACCACGTGTTGATCAAAATAAAGTCGGTGATACAAATAACCTCACTTTCTATCTTGATAACGATGGAAACGGTGTTTATACTGAGGGCGTAGACGAACTTGTTCAAAAAATTGCTATTAAAGATGGAGCCAAAGGTGAAAAAGGAGACCAAGGCGAACGCGGTTTAACTGGAGCTAAAGGTGAAAAAGGAGACCGAGGCGAACGTGGACTCACTGGAGCTAAAGGTGAAAAAGGAGACCAAGGTGAACGCGGTTTAACTGGAGCTAAAGGTGAAAAAGGAGATCGAGGCGAACGCGGTTTAACTGGAGCCCAAGGTGCTAAAGGTGAAAAAGGAGACCAAGGTGAACGCGGTCTAACTGGAGCCCAAGGTGCCAAAGGTGAAAAAGGAGACCGAGGCGAACGTGGACTCACTGGAGCTAAAGGTGAAAAAGGAGATCGAGGTGAACGCGGTCTGACTGGAGCCCAAGGTGCCAAAGGTGAAAAAGGAGACCGAGGCGAACGTGGACTCACTGGAGCACAAGGTCAGGCAGGTCGTGACGGTGTAACTCCAACCGTAACCGTTAAAGATAATAAAAATGACGGCACTCATACTATCACTATTAACGACGGTAGAGGTAATGTTACAAGTACTGTTGTAAGAGATGGTTTCGATGGCGCAAGTCCATTAGTTGCGACTCAACGAAATGAAGCTGATAAAACAACAACTGTTATCTTCTATTATGATCAAAATGACAACAACGAATTTGATGCAGGAGATACAAAACTAAAAGAAGTTGTCATTGCAGATGGTGCCAAAGGTGAAAAAGGAGACCAAGGTGAACGTGGATTAACTGGGGCACAAGGTGCTAAAGGTGATCGAGGCGAACGTGGTGAAACAGGGGCAGCAGGACGTGATGGTAAAACGCCAGTAATTACTACAGCTCGTGGTAAAGATGGTCATAGTACTGACATTACATTTACAATTCCTGGAGAAGAGCCTGTTGTAGCTAACATTAAAGATGGTAAAGATGGACGTACACCAACCATCGACTTAAATGCCTTAGCTGAAGCAGCAGCAAGATTAAACAATCAAAGAAGCGGAAGAGTAAGAAGAGCTTTAGCAGACGCCCCATCTACAGCACCAGCAGAAAAACCAAGAGAAGGTACTCTTATTACAGCGTACTTTGATAACAATGGTAATGGTCGGTACGATGAAGGTATAGATGACTTAATTGCTAAACAACCAATTTATAATGGTACAGACGGTGCCAATGGTGCAGCAGGTGCAGCCGGACGTAATGGTGCTGAATTATTAAGTGGACCTAAAGCACCAACAGCAGATGATGGTAAAGATGGCGACACTTATATCGATGCAACTACAGGTGATGTTTATAAGAAAGAAAACGGAACTTGGGATAAGATTGGTAACATTCGTGGACCTCAAGGTCTAAAAGGTGAAGCCGGAGTTGCAGGACCACAAGGGCCACAAGGGCTACAAGGACCTAAGGGTGACCAGGGTGCTCAAGGTCTTCAAGGACGTGATGGTCAAGACGGAGCACAAGGTTTACCAGGACGCGACGGACGTGATGGCGCAGCAGGTCGTGACGGACGTGATGGACGCGACGGAAAAGACGTCTTGAACGGCAAAGTTAACCCAGAAGCAAATCAAGGTAAAGACGGCGATAAATACGTTAATACAGAAACAGGCGACGTCTTCGTTAAGAATAACGGCAACTGGGATAAAGAAGGCAACATCAAAGGCCCTAAAGGGGACAAAGGTGAACAAGGTCTTCAAGGTCGTGATGGTCAAGACGGAGCACAAGGTTTACCAGGACGCGACGGAAAAGACGTCTTGAACGGCAAAGTTAACCCAGAAGCAAATCAAGGTAAAGATGGCGACACTTATATCGATGCAACTACAGGTGATGTTTATAAGAAAGAAAACGGAACTTGGGATAAGATTGGTAACATTCGTGGACCTCAAGGTCTAAAAGGTGAAGCCGGAGTTGCAGGACCACAAGGGCTACAAGGACCTAAGGGTGACCAGGGTGCTCAAGGACTTCAAGGTCGTGATGGTCAAGACGGAGCACAAGGTTTACCAGGACGCGACGGACGTGATGGCGCAGCAGGTCGTGACGGACGTGATGGACGCGACGGTAAAGACGTCTTGAACGGCAAAG
>NZ_WIJO01000018.1:0-33730 GCF_009496205.1 Streptococcus mitis | reverse complement strand
AGTTTTGTGATAAAATGTAATTGTTCCATATGAATCTTTCTAATGAGTTGTTTAGTCGCTTTTCATTATAGGTTATATGGGACTTTTTTTCTACACAAAAATAGGCTCCATAATATCTATAGGGGGGGTTACCCACTACAAATATTATAGAGCCGAAGTTAAGCCCTGCTATCATTTCGATGGCAGGGCTTTTTAATATTTGGTACACTAACTTCTTATCTATATTTTGGTGGATTTTAAGTTGACATCTACAAAGTTTAATGTTAGAATACATTCAAAAATATATTTGAATGAGGTGTTTTATGATTCAAAATGTTGTTACTTCAATAATCCTGTATTCTGGGACAGCCGTAGACTTACTTATTATCCTAATGTTATTTTTTGCCAAAAGAAAAAGCAGAAAAGACATCATTAACATCTATTTAGGACAATTTCTAGGCTCTGTTAGTCTAATATTGCTAAGTTTGCTTTTTGCATTTGTCTTAAATTATATTCCTAGTAAAGAGATTTTAGGTTTACTCGGTTTGATTCCAATTTTCCTAGGTCTCAAAGTTTTGCTTTTAGGAGATTCTGATGGAGAAGCTATTGCCAAAGAAGGTTTGCGCAAAGATAATAAAAACCTGATATTTCTAGTCGCTATGATTACTTTTGCAAGTTGTGGTGCTGACAATATTGGTGTCTTTGTTCCATATTTTACTACCTTAAATTTAGCAAATTTGATAGTAGCTTTACTTACCTTTCTAGTCATGATTTATCTCTTGGTTTTTTCTGCCCAAAAATTGGCACAAGTCTCTTCTGTTGGAGAAATTTTGGAAAAATATAGCAGATGGTTTATTGCCGTTGTTTATTTAGGATTGGGGATATATATCCTGATTGAAAATAACAGTTTTGACATACTATGGACTATATTAGGCTAGGAGAAAATATTATGAAAAAAGATAGTATCTGCCAAGTGAATGTTATAAATCAGCAAAATATTACAACCGCAACGAACTACCTTGAAAAGGAAAAAGTCCAAAAATCACTTCGCATTTTAACAAAATTTACCGATAATAAACAGATAAATATCATCTTCTATCTTCTTGCTGTTGAAGAACTCTGTGTCTGTGATATAGCCTGTTTACTAAATCTCAGTATGGCATCTACTTCCCACCATCTTCGTAAACTAGCCAATCAAAACATCTTGGGCACTAGAAGAGAGGGGAAAATTATATATTATTTTATAAAAGATGAGGAAATCAGGGATTTTTTTAATCAACTAGGATAACAACTATTTTTACTACTTTCTACTTTTCCATGATTATAGGGGGATTATATATGAAATTTTTTGAAGAAAATTTTTCACAAGAAATACCTACTCGTATCAAAAATTTAAGAAAAAAATACAATATTACACAAAGCGAACTAGGCAATGCAGGTCAAGTTAGTCAAGTTGAAAGTG
The DNA here is from genome assembly GCF_009496205.1 of Streptococcus mitis. Classification (GTDB taxonomy): domain Bacteria; phylum Bacillota; class Bacilli; order Lactobacillales; family Streptococcaceae; genus Streptococcus; species Streptococcus mitis_BN. Next base: position 32,289 of record NZ_WIJO01000018.1, on the reverse strand, counting down.
GTAAGCGACCAATTACGAGTTCGATGTTAGTTTATTTAAATGCTCTAACCGCTTCGAGCTATACGTATATCGTTTTTGGAGAGTTAGATGAGTTTATTGAGAATCTGTTTCATTATTTTTTCAGTTCTATTTTATATAGAGATTTAGAGGCTGTAGATGAAAAACTATATTCTTTCATGAGTGATGATTTAATTTCAATCCAATCAAGTTGTCTAAGTATTGCCAAGACATTTGCAAATTTCAATATTCAAAGAAAAAGATTTATGATTTCTACTGAAACTGAAATGGATACTTTTCACAAGAAAGATGACATTGACGTATGGGTTGGTGGAAAAAGTTATAACCCCGCTAGAAGTTTTAGAACCCGTACCATCAATGAATTGACTGTCATTGATTTTGAAGAAATGTTTGATATTCTTTGGTTGATGTTAGGGGATAATTTAATTAAATCATTTGAAGTTAATGTCTGTGGTATCCTATTTGAATTAGGCGGAAATGACATACCCTCAACATTTAGGCAAGAAAACATTGATCCTCTCATCAATAAATGGTGGTATGATAATGTTTCGACAGAAATTATCCCTAATCTAATAAAAAAACTCAAAGAAAATCCCTTGTTTAATATCGGATTTATGGTAAATGATATATTAGAAAGAATGTATAAAGAGAATATTCCAAAATCTTACCTTACATCCGTCCCGTTAGTTATTTCTCAAAAAGGAAGAACAACCTCTTCGTTTAGTATGACTGGTGGTCAACAAATAGATGGAGTAAAATTCAAACAGATATCTGAGGACTGTATGAAATTACTCAGTCAAGGTAAGGATATCACAGAGTTATATCAAAAATATTCTAAAGAAGAGTTGGCAAATCTAGGCATTAATATTTATCAATCCAATGATATAGAAAGGACTGAGGAAAGAACTTTTGATGAAATTATCAGTTGGGTTTCCAACCCTTATGCAACAAGACCAATTCAAGAAAGGCACACTATTCAATTAGAGCCAACAAGATTTTCACTAGAGGATAAGAAACGTATTGAAAAAATTGCCTCTCAGGGAATAAACGACATCGACCTTGTTGATTTAGTTGAACTCTATGATATCAATTTAGATAATACAAATGTCACTCGCTATATTGAGGGATTATTGACGAATAATACACAAGTAACATACTATTTCCAAGAACAATTAAACGAGGAATTACTCGCAATGGCTTCGGCTTTAGATAGAGTTCAACAAGCATTTATTAAACTATTAAGCGAAGAAGAGATACGAAAATTTGCTCTTTAAAAACTAGGTGAATCGCCTAGTTTTTTTTTGCACTTCGTTTTACAAATTAGTTTATTGAAGTAAAAAAAGAAGTAAAAAATAAAAGAACATTATGCCTTATACTGAATATATCAAGAAAAACTCTTGATAAAAATTTTAATAGTCCAAATTGATGGCCATCAAAGGACAGATTGAAACAAATATGATGATATGACGATAAAGGTCATGTCTTGCATAGAATTGTTTCGCTGTTTCTTTGTTGTGCCTTTTAGCATACTCAGCGTTCAATATTTGCTCATTTTGTTTCCTTCTGTCCAAGGACGGAAAGGAGCTCATCATTATGAGCAATAAAGTACAAGAACGCCGTGAGCGTAAAATCAAAGAAGCTATTAAAGCTAAAAATTGGAATGAAGTAACTCGTTTGCTTCAACAAGAACAAAGTAATGCAGAACGGCGTGACCGATACCACCATAAACGAAGTATGGAAGAAAGCATATCTCGTAATGACGGTAAACGACGTGAACGCTATGAAGTAGTTGCAAGTTCTGATTTGAATCCCGAAGAAGCTTTAATCCTAGCGGAGTTAAGACAAGCTATTCGTGAAGCTAAAGCATCCCTATCAGAAATTGACAGTAAGATTGTTGAAATGATAGCGGAACAAGGTTCAAGCTATAAAGAAACGGCTCGCTATATCACTGAACATTACAAGAAAATGAGTGATGTAACTGTCAAATCTCATTATTGTAAAGCACTAAAAAAATTAGCTCCTTTATTAAAAAGTTATCGCTAATACCTCAAATCCAGTGTCTCTGTCACTGGATTTTTTATAAAAAAATTAAAAATTTAACAAATAACTTTGCGTTTGGTTGTCTCATTCTCCTTAGTAATAAGGAGGTGATACATAACTAGAGCAACTACGTCCAGCTCACGACCAAAACCGAGCAAGTCTCATTCGTATTATTTCTCAATAATAAAGGAGGAACAACCCTATGGCGTTTAAAATGAAAACAACAAAAGGTGGTTATACAACTACATTGGCTGATAAAATTATCAGTCAAAAACAACCGATTTACTCACTTAGTACCGAACTTGAACCACAACAACGGTTTGAAGAAGGAAAACCAACAGGAGAAATCGTAGCCTATAAAGCATGGTTTGTACAGGAAGGGCAAGACCCTTTCCAAGTAAAATTCGAAGATACGATTGAGCTTCCAGCGTTTCAATCCATGATTCAATTTGACACCCTACAAGCCTGCGAAGTAAAATATAACGTTTACTTCAAAGCAAATGGTATCAAGGAGGTTCGGTAATGACCTCACAATCTCGTGATGTGCTGAACCAATCTTTCCTGCAATCTTACCTGCTCCAGAGCCTAAACATGGCTCTAGGGGCTTTAATGCAGGGGGAAACCAGCTATACTAATTCTTTTAACGTCATTATTCAAGAAGACGGCTTTGTCTTTGTCCCTCGCCTACCGTGCGCTTATATCCTCGATGACGACTTATACAAGAAAATCTTTCTGATTGCCAATGCTTCACTTTACCCACAATATACGCTTCTAAAACAAAATGCTACCTATTTTGTCCCTCTAGACACAGATGACTTACACATTCAACGTGGTTTATTCTTCCCTTGGAAAAGAGGGATTTCAGAACGTTTAGCGATTCCTGATTTGGATAAGTTTTCAGCCAGATTGCCACATGGGAAAATCCCTATCATGAAGCACTTTGAACTAAATTTAGACAAGGTCAATCACTGGGCTATTGCTGGAAATTCAGGTTCTGGGAAATCGTATGCTCTCACTTACTTCTTGAGTGTACTGAAGCATATGTCTGACTTGATTATCATTGACCCGAAATTTGATACCCCAAGTCGTTGGGCAAGAGAAAATCATATTTCCGTTATCCACCCTGTCGAAAACCGTTCAAAATCTGATTTTGTATCACAGGTCAACGAACAATTAAGTCAATGTGCAAATCTCATTCAAAAACGACAAGCTATCTTGTATGATAATCCCAACCATCAATTTACCCATCTAACTATTGTTATTGATGAAGTCCTAGCTCTATCAGAGGGAGTCAATAAGAATATCAAAGAAGCATTTTTCTCCTTACTCTCACAGATTGCCTTGTTAGGACGTGCTACCAAAATCCATCTATTTTTAGTAAGTCAGCGTTTTGACCACAATACTATCCCAATTTCAGTAAGGGAACAGCTAAACGTATTGTTACAAATTGGAAATATCAATCAGAAAACTACTCAATTTTTATTTCCTGACCTCGATCCAGAGGGGATTGTCATTCCAACAGGACATGGTACAGGTATCATCCAAGTTATCGACAATGAACACCCCTACCAAGTTCTGCCCCTACTCTGTCCAACCTACTACACTAAGCGAGGTATCCTATGACCACAAAAAACTACTTTATAAGAAGTTTCAATCTTATACTATATTTGGTTCTCTCTACTCCTATCTGCTCTGTCTTCGGCTGGCTATTCAATTTTCTTTCCGTCCAATTAGCCAACATCTCATTTGTCAACCTAGATTCAGTTAAAAACATTACTGATACCATTAGTTCTGTAAGTCACAAATCCGCTCTTATTTCACTACTACTTACCTTACTATTGACTGGATTAGAGATAATACAACGGTTGAAAACAGATAGTCTTCGGAACTATATCCAATCTGTCTATCACACTTTCCTGTTGCGACACTTCCTGTTTCAGCGTGAACGAGTACAGAAGATAAGCAACCTTGAACACCAGACCGTTACCACCATCAATCCAATCCATAAAGGATTTAACCGAGCTGTTCGCAAGTGTATTGTAGATATACGAAAAGATACCATCACTATTTTTCTAAAAGTCCCTAGAGACCAACAAGGGCAAAAAATCCTAAAAGAGATGGAAGCACAATTAAAAGAAGAAATCGTCAGCCAACACGCAGACTATTATTTCTCCTCTCCTATTCGAGTTCGTAACCAATTGTGGTTCACTGGACAAAAACGTTAATCCCTTGGGGCTGTGGCTTGCGTTAAGCAAAAGCCAGACAGCCCCTTTTTATATTCTTTTCTATCATGACCTATTGGGGTTACTACGACCCCCAATAGGTCAATAATCAATAATCACAAAAAATTCAATTTTTTCAAAAAAACTTTGCATACGACTTGTCATTTCTCCTTAGTAATAGAACCCAAAAGAAATGAGGTAACTGCCTATGGCAAAAGAACAGCGCTCAACCAAATGGACGTTTCTCTTCTACGAGGAAAGCGCACCAGAGAACTACTTGAATATATTAGAGGAACTCCATATTCCGTTTATTCTTAGTCCTTGGCACGATAAGGATATTAATAGACAGACGGGAGAGTTCAAGAAATCGCACAAACACGGTGCTTTCTTCTTTGATTCACTGAAAAGCTATTCACAAGTATCAAATATCATCAGTGACAAACTAAACGGTCCAGCACATGTGGAGGTAGTTATGTCTCCCACTGGTTTATTTGACTACTTTACCCATGCGGAAAATCCAGATAAGACCCCCTACAACATTGAGGATATTGAAGTCGGTTGTGGCTTTAATTTAGAAAAATTCTTGATGGAGATGAACTCCTCGGATTTTATACATGAAGTAGTTGATATTATCGAAGAGAACGACTTTACCGAATTTGAAGAATTGGTCTGGTATGCCCGAGCAAACAATACCAATTTATTAGGACTCATTATTGAACGTACATATTTCTTCGCCAAATACCTAGATTCACGAAGATACAATCCTAATCGACTCCATAATTCAAACACAGAGGAGAAAGAGAATAATGAATAACGAAAAATTAGAACAAATTGAACAACTATTGCAAACACTTATCAAACTCATTCAAATCAAAGAACAGAACATACCACTAAAGATAATACAACAGCGAGAATTGCTAAAACAGCTAAATATCTCCCCAAACACATTAAAAACTTGGGAACAAAAAGGATTAAAAAGATTAGAACCTCCTATAGAGGGAACTCGAACCGTCTTCTATCTACTAGATGATATTATCAACTTTTTACAATCCTAATTCTGAAAATTTTTGCTAAAATAGTTCTATCTAAAAGAAAGAGTGGTAACTATTTTAGCCTACTTCAATATCCATGAAGAAAGGCAAATATGGAAACTGAAACAATTATTCATAATGGCAAAAAAGTCATTAAAAAAATCAAAAAAGATAAGTCCATCTCATACACTTTGAAGGGGGCATTTCTGGGAAAAGATATCAAAACTGGTAAGCAAGTCACTACTACCATTACAGCTAAGACACTAAAACAGTTAGATAGAGCAATCATTCAAGCACGACTAGAATTTGAAAAAAATGGCTCAACACGAGAAAAAGTTATCGTCATTGATACACTGGAAGATTTAGCTGAAGAATGGTTTAAATCATATAAGACCTGGGTCAACTCACATAATACTCTGAACAGAGTAAGAGGTTATCTTGATAATTATATTATCCCTAAATTTGGAGATTACAAACCAGATAAAATTGAATCTGCGGATATCCAGCTTTGGTTAAATGGTTTGGCAAAGAAATCAAAAGAGTCCATTGAATCTGGTATAAAGCGTGCTGATAAAGGTAGTGCTAAAGATTTTGGTGCTGTTATCCATAAGTTGAAAGATATTTTTGACTATGGAATTACAAACTATGGACTAATCACTAATCCTGTTAGCTCTGTTAAGATACCACCTAAGCCAAAATCAAATAAGCAACGCATCATGGTATTACATGATGATAGTCTTGTAATATGGCTTAATTATCTTGAAAGTTTAGATAACAATAGAGCCAATCGTAGATTTAAGTTAATTTGTAATACTTTATTAGCCTCCGCTTTGCGAATAAATGAACTACTTGCGTTGACGATTGATGACCTAGATTTTGAAAATTCTTCTATTAATGTCAGTAAAACATTGATGTGGAAAACCGCAAATAAAAAAGATGGGACAAAAGGGGAAGTTATCTGTAAAGCTACACCAAAAACTGATGCAGGAAATCGCTCTGTCCCTGTCCCTCTCCCCATAATAGAAAAACTCAGAGATTTCCACCACGAAATGAACTTGTATCTTGAATTGCACAACAGACATAGAACAAAACTGATTTTCCCTACAATCTATGGCAACTATATGTGTGATAGAAACGAGAGAACAACTCTTAAGAAAAGGTTAGTAGGTCTTGGATTACCAAACTATGGTTTCCATTTGTTCCGACATACTCATGCTTCAATGTTGCTCAACGCTGGCACAAATTGGAAAGAACTTCAAGTCAGAATGGGACATAAATCAATTTCAACTACAATGGATACTTACGCTGAATTAGCACCACAACGAAAGTTAGAAGCTGTGGGGATTTATCTTGAAAAGATTGCTGAGCTAACGCAATAACTACTCTACCATTCACTCTACCTTTTATTAGGTAGCATTCTAGAAACATTGATGTACCAACGTTTCTAACAGCTAAAATAGAAATTATTTAACTCTTACAGAAGTTAAGTAAGCATTCAATACGAATCAATACAGAAGAAAAACGCTTGATCAGCGTTTTTTCTTTTTGTTAATTTCAGTATATTGCAATAAAAATCAACCGAATGACTACATTTTTGACTATTTTTTTGTGAAATAAATTAGATGTTCGGATATATAGAAAAATCCAAAATCCCTTGCAAGCTATACTTACAAGGGACTTGTGTGTTACTCTTGTACTTCTTTCTGAGCGGCCTTTCCTTGATCTAGAAGGGCTTGGACGATTTTCTCATCGCGTAGTTTGACAGAATCGTTGATCATTTCTGCGGACTTGACGATGGTTGTTTCTAGTTGGGCACGTTTCTGACGTCCCAATTCAATAGCTGCGACGATACCTTGGTTTTGAGCGACCAGACTTTCAGCCAGTTTGGTAACTGACTCAACAGCGACTGTCGGGCTCTGTGCAATTCTCTCCATCTGCGGAATCACTTCCTTGCTGGTTTCAGCTAGCATCTGAAGAGCAGCATTATTGGCATTGACAATGGCATCTGCCACGACACCTGATTTCATTGATTGTTGCAAAATACCAAGTTGGGCAATAGAAAGCTTCATTGTCGGAATCGTATTACGACGAAGCATGCCCAATTTTTGGCGCATATCAGATGACACCTTCACAAGATTGCGCATCTGAGGTGTTGTTGCCCAGGCAACATAGAGACGGCTGACATACTCAGTATGTTGTTGTTCAAGAGTATTGACCACTTCAGCCATACGGGCCAATTCTTGTGACTTGGTTTGGTATTCTACCGTACTTGTATCAAGTTGGTCAGCTTGGGCCTTCAGTTCGGCAGCGCGTTTGCCAGCTTCTGTCTGACTAGCTTCGATAAAGGAAATCACTCCCACTAGATTTTCAATGGATTTAGTATTGTCCTCAATCAACATCTCAGCTGAAACGATATTTCGAGCTAAGACATCTTCTTGCTTGACCACTGCGGCAGCCATACCATCGAGCTTTTGCTCCACTGTTTTTGAATCAAAGTAAAATTCTTGTAGGGTATTCTTGCTCTTGTTAAACAAGCGTTGCAAAAAGTTTGGTTTTTCTTCTAACTCAGCAATTTCAGCGTTCTTGTATTTGACTACAAAGCCTTGCAACTCACGGTTGGTATTCTTGAGTAAGTCATCCACTTGGGGAATCTGCAGTTTCTTTTGCTCTGACAAGATACGATTGACCGTATTATTCACACCTTCTACAGCAGATTGGCCAAAATCTAAAAGAGCATTTTGATTTGTGACAAACTGGTCTACTAACTGGGGCACGTGCGCCTTGATTCCTTCTTGCTGCTCAGGGCTCAACTTTTCAAGGAAGGTCAAGGTCTTGTCTGAGCCAGTATTTGTCTCGATGATTTGGGTTGTTTTATCCACCTTAGCTACCGTATTATTGGCAATCTGGTCAATATCAAAATTAAATTCTGTCATGGTTACTCCTTTGTTTCTAACCTATTCTTTACGATCTTTTTCTAGAATACGCAGACTGATATCAAAATCACGCATATCTGTTTCATTGAGTTCTCTCAAGACTTGGTCCAGTTCAAGGTCAAATTGTTCGATGGCTACTTTAGCTTGCTCTAAGCGTTCTTCTGCCCGATTATAGTTTTTAGGATTGGCCTTAATCTTCAAATAGCCTTCTAAAATCGTTTGGAATTTCTCCATCTTCAAACTATGAATGGCCGTCAATTCTTCCTTATCCCCCTCGGCAGAGGTAGCAATCTTGTCTAAAATAGCCTGATGGTCAATAGCAATATTGGCCAAGGTCTGGGACAATTCTGGAGCTAATTCCTCTGGCTCCGCATTTTCAAGATCTACCTGACTTTCTCTATCCAAACGTTCTAGCTGAACATCGATGTTTGCCCTTACTGTACGAACCTTTTTGTCAATACGGTTGTAGACATCAGCATCGATATAGGACTTGAGACGATCCGCCTCCTGATGGATTTCCCGCAGTTCGATTAATACTTGATTGGCCAGACTCTTATAGGAATCTGAGCCTTTCTCTACCAAGACTCCCTCTAACTGCTGAATATCTTTGTCCGCCTGACGAATCCGAGCTTTTAAAAGCTCAATCCTATCGTCGAGCGAACGATCCTGCAAAAGAGGATAGCGCCAACGTTTATAGAGACGATAACCACCATAGCCTATCAGGACACAAGCCGCAAGTGGAAGAGCATATTGGACCAAAAGGCCCAGTAAGAACAAGAAGCCCCAAAAATAGAGACAGCCTTTCCAAAAACCATTACCCGATTTCATAAACATTCCTTATTTTCAATTTATAAGTCTATTTTAGCACAAAAGAGCAAAATGAGGGCGGAAATCCCCTAGAAAAGAGTTGATTTCTTTGCTGTAGAATGGAACTTGGTAGCGCGTGTGCTAATTTCAGTGAATCGAACTCAAACCACAAACACACTCTGAGGAATATAAAAACAAAGGCTTGAAATATCAGGGGATGTGTGTTAGAATAAAAGCATAAAGGGAAAATAATGCTTCTAGCATATATAACTAAAAAGCCCCACCGTGCCACCGATGGGGTTTTTTGCTACCCTCTAAAAGGGTTAAATGCTACTTGCTACGTCTCTTTATCCATAGCTTGAAAAGCTCAGATAGTACGTTAACAAGTAACGGAGCTAGAAAAAGGGAAAGTAACTCTAGCATACATAACACCTCCCTTCATTAAAGTGAGGGGCCAAAATATTATATCACACCAGATTTATATCATCAACATCGCTTAATTCTTGGAATAGATAGACTTAGATACACAAATAACCTTACTAGCAAATCTCTAAACAAACCCAGAAATCAACGTTTTAAGACAAAGCAAAAAGCCCACTGTTGTAGGCTTTCTGTAAGATATTTCTTAAAATTAAAGCATTTTGTTATCTTGCTAGATTTAGATAGAGAAAAGTAGGCCTAAGCCTGCTCTAAATCTAACTTGATTTTCTCAAAAACTATTAAATTTAAATAAGCTGAGAAAACATAAAGGGTAACAAAAAGGGGACTAAAATTGATGAGTTCAGTAAGCAAGTAAATTGCACCTGTCATAGGTGCTTTTTATTTTACCTCTTGAATAGTACTGATTTCAGTCTCAAAGAGAGAAATCTCAGTTGGTTCATCAGGGCTAGGATTGTCAATGAGGATAGTGATTTCATCTTGCTCATCATTGTCCATTTCGTCAATAAAATCTGTGACAAAACCTTTTATGACTTTACCGTCACTAGTTACTACCTGAACTCTTGAACGTAGGTAGTTCCAAAGTTGTTTACTCATTCTTAGCCCTTTCACATGTTATAAGCACTATGCTACTGAAATACTAAGGATTTCATCCTCAAAATACTCATAAAGAGTACCGTCGACATCCAATCCGATTGAGTCAATCTCCTCATCGTTGTCATCTTTGTTACAGTATTCTTGGACAAAACCTGAAATGATTGAGCCGTCTTTAAGCACAAGTTTCACGTTTTGTCTTAAAAAATTCCATAATTTCATAACTTACCTCCTGCCCTTGGTTCAAGCTCTTTGCTATACAGTCATTGTTTTATCTGAATTATACCATAACTGGCTTTTACTTGACTCCACAATATTCTTGTATTTAAAAGTTTTTTAGGTTATAATTAAATTAACGAATAGAGGTTTTCCATCTCCTCTTGAAATAGATTATTCTGCGGTAGGAGGTAGGACACCTCTATTTTTATAATTGCTAACCTCGGATTATACTTGTACTAGAATTTTTTTTGAGTTATAATGAAGGTCAGGTAAAGGTGGTCTAACGCCCATGAAGTAGCTTGCTGTGGAGGCGGTGGGTCACCTTTATTTGATTTTAAAATCAATAAAATGTATAATTTAGTCAAGAAAGAAGCATGATTTTCCCGCCCAAAAAGCCTTAGAGCTGTGGGAGAGTCATGCTTCTTTTTACCTCTCAAAAGAGAACTACAATCTAAAAGTTAAATAGAAAAAATAATTCACGAAACGCAAATGTTATTAATTTTATAATTGTCTTAGCTTGTATATCAATATTTGGTTTAAATTCACTTAATAGTATTAACTTTCAGTTCTACCGTATGTTCCATCTGTATCAAATATATGCATGAGTTCTTCATCAGTTTGTGCTTGCGTTACTTTATCACGAATACCCATTTTAGACATATCAAGTCTCTTAAATCTTCTAACACCTGCTGCATCTTGCCCTTCTCGTATAAGTTCTATACGACCAACACCTGGATTTTGTCTTGCATATTCTGCCAATCCTTTTGCTTTTGGAAGGTTATCTTTATACTCAGGGTTATGAGGTTCTAATAAATCAATAATTAAACTATCATCGAAATTTTTATCTCTTCGAACAATTATAAAGTCAGGATACATTGGCTTTTTTTCCCCATTCAATTCATAAGGGATACAAAGTGCCCATGATGCTCTTGGTGAGTTTCTAATCCAACAAATAAAATCATCCCTCTCAAACTCCTCCCTAAGAACCACTTCTTCCCAACTATTTAACTTAATAGTAGTATATCCGTTATCATTAACAAACAAATGATTGCTATATTTTTTACCTTCTTCATTTATAGAAACAGTTATGGTCTCTGGAAGACGAAAATTATGTTTACTTACTACATCTCCATCAGAGACTATACGTTCATATTGCCTACGTAATTTTTCATTAAGTTTTGGAATATGCCTACGCCAAATATCATTTAATTTATGAAATGTTTCTTTAGCATATACGTTTAAATTTGTGATACAATCACTATCTGTTGCAAAAAGAATTACGTCTATTTTGAGGTTATTAATATGGTCCTTTTTAAAGTATGTATTAAGATAAATATTTCCAATCCCCTCATTACCTAGTCTTGCTTCTGCCAATCTAAATTGACGATCTATATCAATATCAGTCGATATAAAAGAACTAGTAAATAAATTAGATTCATTTTCAACTACTTCTCCAAACGCATCAAAAATTTGTGTACCAAGTTTAAATTCTCTTGCTTCCTCTAAAAGACTATCATAGATCCCTTCTTTTTGTAAATTTTCGATATACAAACGAATTTTATTAATAATTTCATTTTGAATAGTTTCAGTTGCTTTTTTATCAAGTCCTGATTGTACTAATAATCTTCCTATACTATATAGAGATTTCAAATAGTCGTTAATTCGTACGTTTCGAACATTGTACGTCAGTAAACCAGATTCATTAATCTCTTTAACAATAGCTTCACGGTCAAAATCTAAATCAACTTCATATTTTTCTGTACTTTCATTGTCAGATGGTGAATATTCATGTGCTAATATTGTTTTCTCCCGCGAATCAATCCTATTGACATCATTATTAAAGTTAGTATTTATATTGATGTTATTCAACCTAGTTGACTCTAATTGACTTTGCTCTTTACCATTTCCTACAATCAAAGTACCAGTTGCTTTAGTAATTGAATCGTCAACATTATCAAAGACGGTCATTTGACCATCAGGAATCTCATCTTGCTCATTAATTCCAGATTTTGGACGTACAGTAAGTGTAACCAAATTTCTATTACTTATATTTTCACCTGTAATATCAGTCGGAATATTTCCACCTTCTGTTGCTTGCAAATCTTCAATGACATTATTCACTGATACTTTATCAAAATAGGGTAGGTAAAGATGAACATCATTTAGTGTATCATCAACCTGTATATGCATTTGCATTGGAGTTCTCACCATTCGACCTAAAAGTTGCGCTATATAAGTAGAATCCTTTGCTGATCTGAAACTCATCATGGTTTCAGCTCTCGGGCAATCCCATCCCGTCGATAAATTTTCTTTAAAGAAGACAACTTTAATCTTCTTATCATCTGAAATACGAGAAGGCTCTATAAATGCGACTTCTAGTCCAGCAATAGTTAATGTTGATTCTGTTTGCCCAAAAGTATGAACAACTTCTCCTCTTAAAAATTTTATTCCAGTTCTATCTTGTATATTTTTTAAACAAGTATCTAAATCTGTCTTAGAAATACATTCGCTATTCCCATTTTCAACTTGCACGACAAATATCGGGTTGACCTGTGCATAATGTTGCTCATAACAATATTGGTACCAATGATCACATTTAGTTTTCCAATCATCAGTTGCCGCTTGTAATACAGCCATATCCTTACTTACAGAAGACTCTTCTGAATAAGAAATGACAATTCTATCTTTCAAGAGGCCAGAGGCCCGAACTTCATCAGCAGTTATGAGTACATTATGAATAGTAGAAGTTGTCCCTTTTACTAAGTTATTGAATCTTTCTATTGTTGCTGACATGCCAATTACAAGTGGCATTGGATCAATTCCATCATTCTCACTTCCTTTGAGGAATTTTTGCATGATAGTAGTAGCTTTGCCAGCTTCTACTCCTTGCATTCCTCGGTGAGCTTCATCAATAATAAAATAAAGTTGATTTACTTTCTTGTTAATAGTATTTTGTAATGTTTCCCAGATAGTATACTGACGCTTATCACTTTTTTTGGTTAAATTGCTACTTCTAGATAGTTTTTGTGTATTTAGGAAATAAATATGACCATCTTCCAATACTTCATTATCAAAATCCTCGTCAGTAATAGTAACTGTAGTTCCTATTGCAATTCTATCAGCTTTTATGTCAATTTTTAATTTTGATTGTTCATTCAAGTCTGGTGAGTCAGATAGCCAAACAAATATAGCCTCAGGTTGATCTACATATATTCCATTTCCACAATAAATATCCTCTATTAATGCAGCCATAACTATCGTTTTCCCTGCTCCTGTTGGAGCAGTAAAAGATATTACTTGAGGAATATGAGTTCTTTGATATGAGCCTCTAGCTTCTTCAACACTCATACGTAGATTATTAAGTGCTTTCTGTTGAAACGAGAACAAATTTAATTTCATTTATTTACCTGCCTGTATTAATTCGAAAATTGTCAAGATAGTCTTTATACAATTGATACGTTGTTTTTACTTTAAGTTGTAAGGACATCTCCCTATATCCAGTATCAGAGTCTGTTACGATAAAGACAGTTTGTATATTTATATCTGTATTTACTTTATCAACAAAATATGAAAATTGCTTTTCATCAATAAGTACTGCAAAGCCATTCTTAGATAGGATTAACATTGATGGAAGCGATTTTTCAATCAATGCAGGACAAGCACCTATACAACCTGTCTTCATCCATAGCACTGGTAGTAATTCACTAAATTGTCTCCCCAATGCCACAGAATCTTTATCCAAAAAACCAAGTTTTAGATATGCGACATTGGACTCAAAACCATTGGAATATTCAAGTTCACTTCCCAAATATGAACCTTGTAAAGGCTCCCCATTTATGTCGGTTCCTTGAATTGAGCAAACTGTCCTTGGCCATGTTACATGTTGAGCTATACCAAGTTTTTCCCATTCAATATCACCTGGCTTAAATCCACTATTCGTCAATTTTTTCGCTTCTGATTCTGATACTTCATTGTTTGTAACTAAAATACAGCGACGGTTCCCTCCGTCTATAGAATTAAGTAAATTAATCGCATGTAAAGTCGTACCAGATCCCGCAAAGAAATCAAGAATTAGTGCATTAGGTTTTTTTGCAGTGAAAAAACGTATTGCATCTAATGTAGAGTACAAAGATTTTGGATAGGTGAAACGTTTATCACCTAATATTTGTTGAATGAGAGTAGAACCATTCTCACTTGCACTATGAGAAGATTGATTCCATACAGACATTGGTCTAATCTCATTGGTCTTGCCTAAGATCACAGCACCTTCACTATCCATACCAGAAACACTGATTTTTCCATCCTCAATTTTTTTTAATATTCCTCTCGAAAGATAAGAAATTGATCTTTTTTGTGTTTTGGGATTATATTTACCAAATTTCACATAACCTTTCTGCATTCTTTCTTTTAAAGTTTCCTGAGATAATTGCCATGTTCTCTCATCATTTTTTTTCCCTAATGGGAAAATTGCATATGTGCCTTCCGGAGGGGTCACATCACTTCTTTTCTTATCGAGCGTTAATGATTCCCCAGTAGAATGAAATTTATGATCTTTTTTATTAAAGAAAATTGGATAAAAAAGAGTTGGCGACTCATGTCTTCTACTATTTGATCCCGATCTTTGTAAACTTGCCCATCTAACTTCTATTGGTTTATCAAGGGTTTTATTAAGCATATCTTGATTATTAGGGACTACTTTAGAATCTTTTATATATACAAAGAAAATATATTCTTCAACACGGGAAAATCCAAAATCTCTTGCAACCCCTTTTGGATTTATAACATCCGTCACCATTTGTATTTTAGACCCTGAAAATATTTCTTCAAGTAAACATCCCAAGTGTAAATACTCTTTCTCATCAATAGTTACAATTAATACAGAATCTTTAGGATTAAGCAATTGTTTTGCTAACTTTAAACGTTTCTCCATCATAGAAAGCCACTTACTATGACGATAAGAATCTTTGCTATCTACATAATCATTATTATATTTCCAGTCTTTTGCTCCTGTATTATATGGAGGATCAATATATATACAATCAACTTTCCCGGCATATAAATATCTTAACAACTGAAGTGCATGGTAATTGTCTGCTTCAATAAGAGTGTGCCACAAACTACTGTCGGGAGCATTCTCTATTACATCGATAGGCCTTAAATAAGGGTATATTGAATCTCCGAATTCTGCAATACAAGTTAATTCTTTAACTTTTAACTCTCGGTTCTCTTTTGTTACTAAATTTATACATTCTGCTATATTATCTTTGATATTTTTTACTACATAAATATCTGTAATTTTTTTATTATTTAATGCTACTTTTTTCCCAACTTCAATTGAAATATCATGTAGTGGTGTACACTCAGGCATGTGATCTTCAAATACAAGACCAAATTTTTTTTGTTTTGAAAGTTTATAAACTTCTTCATTTATTTTTTGTCTAAGATCAATATCTTGTATTTGGTCAATTAAATCTTTTAAAGCAGCCATATTTTCTCACATTCTTTTTAAATTTATTTCTATTATATCATGGAATGCCAAATAGAACGTTTCTAATTATAAACTTTATTAAACTTTAAATATCGAGCCTTATTGACAAAGATAAAGTATTCCTTTTAATTAATACATTAGTCATACATCACATTAATAGTAATTGTAGTTCTGCTTTTCTTCTCGCATCTTGTTCTGAAAACTTTGTACTATCCCAAGCATAAGCAATTGATTTCCTTTAATATAAATCAACCAAATTATTAAATTATCGATACATTCTTTAAGCTCTGTCCATTTGTTCTGATCAAGTAAATCAGGTAGTTCTTGACTAGAAACAACCCCATGATTAACAATACGATCTTGGATTTGAGTCTTTAAAGACAGACTATATTGATTGAACTCTTCAATTAATTGTTCTTTTTTATTATGAAATAGATTATGTATTGAAGTATTTTGTTGTCCTTCATACTCTTCAATTGCTTGTCTAATTTTGTCTTTTTCATTTAGGAAATACAATCGTAGTGAATCTAACCAACGAAAATAAAGGGCTTGCTTTGAAACCTCTAAACTTTCTTGTTCTCCCTAAAAACTATCACAACTGTAGTAAATTTTAGATAATAAAGCAATATCCGGCATTAACACTACGGCAGAAAAAATATTTGCATCACGTGCTAGCAAACTTTCCTGATTGTCGACAGATTCCGTAAAACATGTACCGTTATGGTTAAGAACAAAATAACCTAGTTCATAGCATAGGGTGAAATTTCGCTTCACAATGGAATTATCCTTTTCATAGGAAAAACTAATACCGAATTCATCGATAATGGTTAATCCTTCAATCTTATGATTTGAAAAGTAGTGGCCAATCACTTTAATCTTATATTTCTGAATACAGTGCTGAAAGGAGGGAAAGATGAGTTTCATTGCACAGGGATTTTGATTCAAGAAAGACTATAACTATCTTAGATGGGCGGACACAAGTGACGATTTGCAATCACTTTCTGCGCTATTCCAGACAGGTCCGAAACCAAGTCAAAGTCATCAAGCGAAATGCTTTTGGCTTTCGAAATTTTGACAATTTTAAAACTAGAATTTTCCTCGCTTTGAATATCAAAAAGGAGAGAACCAATTCGGTCCTCTCTAGGGTATAACTTTTCGTTAACCCACTACAGTTGACAAAGAGCCTTTTTTCTTATCCTCCTTCACGACTAGGAGGTATTCTATTTTTTAAGACAAAGCAAAAAGCCCACTGTTGTAGGCTTTCTGTAAGATATATCTTAAAATTAAAGCATTTTGTTGTAGAATTCAACGACAAGTGCTTCGTTGATTTCTGGGTTGATTTCGTCGCGTTCTGGCAAGCGAGTCAATGAACCTTCCAATTTTTCAGCGTCGAATGATACGAATGCTGGACGTCCAAGAGTAGCTTCTACTGCTTCAAGGATTGCTGGAACTTTCAATGATTTCTCACGAACTGAGATCACTTGACCTGGAGTTACGCGGTATGATGGGATATCAACGCGTTTTCCGTCAACAAGGATGTGACCGTGGTTTACGAATTGACGAGCTTGACGACGAGTAGTCGCAAGGCCAAGACGGTAAACAACGTTATCCAAACGACGTTCCAAAAGAAGCATGAAGTTGAAACCTAGGATTCCGCCTTTGATTTTTGTAGCTTGTACGAACAAGTTACGGAATTGTTTTTCACCTACACCGTAAGTGAAACGAAGTTTTTGTTTTTCAGCCAATTGCAAACCGTATTCTGACAATTTAGAACGGTTGTTTGGTCCGTGTTGTCCTGGTACGTAGTTACGACGTGCCAATTCTTTACCTGTACCTGTAAGTGAAAGGCCAAGGCGACGAGCTTGTTTCCAAGATGGTCCTGTATAACGTGACATGTGAATGTCCTCCTGATATAAATAATATTTCGGTGGAAATAGTCACTTAGAAAGCCCTGATTCGTGCAGATGCCCTTCGCCTAAACAGCCAAGGTTACTTATCATAAGACACCTGTTGACGAGCTTCATGCTTTCCTGCTGATATTTCGCACAAAATCCATTTTACCATGAATGGCTAGATTTGTAAAGGGGTTTTAAGCTTTATTTTCACTGCCAGAGAGGTTGAGAAGGAGGGTAAAGGTGCTTCCGAGGCCGTACTGGCTGGTAACTGTGATTTCTCCACCTAATTGATGGGCCAATTCACGCGCAATCGCAAGCCCTAAGCCATGTCCACCTGTTTTCATATTACGCGAAGTTTCGACACGATAAAGGCGTTTGAAAATCTTCTCCAAATCCTCTGGGGCAATTCCCTGCCCCTCATCGGTCACACTGATTGAAAGCTGGTTCTTCTCCAGCTTAGCTACCACTTCCAACTTGGTTCCTGGAGCTGAGTATTTAAAAGCGTTATTGACCAGATTCACCAAGATGCGAGAAAGTTTGGCATAATCTCCCTCAATCCGGGCAGATTCTGGGATCACCTGCAAGTGGACATCTCGCTCCTCCTGCTCAATTAAGAATTGAAATTCACTCATACACTCAATCAAGAGCTGATCCAGAAAAATGCTGTCTTTGCTGGTAGTTCCTACCTGATTTCTAGCTGTATTTAGGGTCAAAAAATTCAACTCCTCAACCAGTTTATTGAGTCTTTCAGTCTGACGCCCAATGGTTGCTAGATAATGGTCCTGTTCTCCTTCCTTGATAACCCCATCCAAAATCCCTTCTACCGTCGCTTGGATTGAAGTGATGGGGGTCTTGATATCATGCGATAGCTGAGCAATCATCAATCCCTTTTCTCGTTCGCTTTCTTCTAATGAATCAAAGGTCGCCTGCAAATCATGGGACATTTCATTGAAAGCTTGGCCTAATTGTTGAAATTCTACAGGACCTTGAACCTCCAGACTTGAAGGAAAGTCCTTGTCCGCTACTCGCTTGGCATGTTCCTTAAGTTTGGCCAATGATGTAAAGACTGGCGATAGGAGAAAGAGACTAATCCCAGCACCGACAAAACTTGCGATTAAAGTCATGCCAATCAGGAAATAAATCTCTCTTTGCTCAATTAACATGCGCTGGATGGCCCAAAAAACCACGATAATCGTTAGGAGTGTTGAAATGATATACCCCACTAAAATATAACTTTTTAATTTCATTAACTACCTCGTGCTTTCTCAATTTTGTAGCCCAAGCCCCAGACAGTTTTGATGGTAGGCGTTTCTGCACTGGCATGTTTAGCCAACTCCTGTCTAAGAGCATGAATATGAACATTCAAGGTATTGGTATCATCCACATAGTCTTCTTGCCAGACCTTTTCATAGAGGTCTGTCTTAGAGAAAACCCGCTCTGGATTGCTGGCTAAAAGCCATAGAAGTTCGAAGGATTTGACTGTCAAATCAAGCGCCACATCTCCAACTTGGACCTCATGGCTACCGTGATTCATCCGTAAATCCCCGAGACTGACGACCTCTGTCTCACCTCCACGATGAAGGCGACGCAAGATATTGTGGACACGCAAAACCAGCTCACGTGGGCTAAAGGGCTTGGCAATAAAGTCATCTGCCCCTAAACTCAGGCCATAAATCTTGTCCTGCTCACTAGTCTTAGCTGTGATAAAGAGAAAAGGCTGATCCGGAGATTGATACTGGACTTCGCTAATCAAATCATAACCATCCATCCGAGGCATCATGATATCTGTAATAATCAAATCAATCAGTTTTCGCTTGAAGATTTCCAAGGCCTCTACTCCATCATGAGCCACCAAAACCTGATACCCTGCCTGAACCAGATAGCGTTGATGAATATCTGTGATTTCTACCTCGTCGTCAACGAGTAAAATTGTCTTTCCCATCTGTCTCTCCTTTGAAAAAAACAGTGCTATACCACAATAGTATAACACTATTTTAATCACTTTACGAACATTCTAATCGCTATCTGGATTTTTCAAATCCTAGATAGAAAGTCTGTAGTTAGACTAGTCATTTTCCTCTTTTTTAGCTTTCAAACCGAGGCCACCTAGCAGTCCAGCCAAGGCGAGTCCAAAGAATCCAATAGTAGCCATTGATGTTTGAGCTTCACCAGTATATGGAAGCATGTCTTTTTGCTCTTTCATTTGATCAGCCATCATTGGACTTGACACCTTGTTATTAGCTACCATCTTGCCTTCATCAGACATTTTGCTTGAGGCTGCTGGAGCTTGATCTTGTTTCATGCTTGGTGTTGCCATTGGCTGGCTAGCATCCATGGTTTTATCCTGCTCTTTGTTAGGCATCATCTTATCCTGGCTAGTAGCTGGCATTTGAGATTTCATCTCATCTTGATTGACACTTGGCATTTGAGCGTTCATCTTAGACGCATCTTGATGACTATTCATCATTGGAGCCGACATAGCTGAACCATTAGAAGATGGGACGAAGCCTGATTGCATCGGAGTAAGAGACTGATGTCCATTCAAGTTTACTGTCAAATCTTTTGTCGCTACGAGATTTGTCAAATCAGCCTTACCATCTTTCGCACCGTACACTTTGATAGTTGCTTTGTAACTTTGAGTGCCGTTTTGTTTCAAGAGGTCAAGAAGATCTTTATCTGATTTGCCTTGAGTTCCTGCCAAGTCTACTTCATAGAAGTAAAGGCCTTTGCCCAATTTTTCTACTGGTGGAAGAGCTGGATTTTTAGCTGAACCATTGTCTGACCATGGAGCCTTGTCTGAAGCTTTCAAAATCAGACGAGTCAACATACCGTCACCGGCGAAGAATTCGTATGGGATGACTTGGTTGACACCAGCTGTGAATGGGCCTGGGAAGTTCGCTTTGTCCAAGTAAGTAGCTGGCACATCTACTGTGTCTTTAGTGTTGTCGGCCACACCTTTTTGAACTTCAGCTGGGGTGGTTGCTGGTTGAGCTTCATTTACTTCACGGTCTTGTCCAGAAACTGTAGGAGCAGGATTTGTTGCAGGTTTAACCGCATCTTCTGTTTCTTTCTTAGATTCTGGTTTTGCTTGCACTTCTTCTTTTGGCGCTACCACTTGGTCTTTATCAGCTACATTCACTTTTTCTGGAGAGCTTGTAGCATCCAAGCTTGCTTTAGGTGTTGAGTCTACCTGTTCTGAAGGGAGAGCTGTATCAACTGCTTCTTTGAGAAGTTCTACTGGTAAGTAACTCTTTTCACTCACCGAAGCAGCGTCTGGCACAACTTGAGCAGGGGTCGGATTGACCACATCGGCACGTACAGAACTTGGCTGACCAACTAGGACAAAGACGCCACTGGCTACAACAACTGAGGCAACACCGACACTGAGACGGCGAATAGACCAACGAGTATATCTTTGATTTGGATTGAATTTCATAGGATTCTCCTTAGAGTTTTTCTTTATTTGATGACTCTAGTATAATCTCCTAAAATTAAAAAGGATTAAGAAAAAGTTAAAATTTTTCTTAAATCCCTCTTATAAAATACTTATATTAATTAAATCCATAAACAGATTTGGTGATTTGATAGACGACATTGGACAGTTTGCGAGCTGGCAAGACCGAATGTTTGGTCAAACGGCTGAGCATGGTCTTCCGAATAGCCTGAAAGACCTCTGGATTTTCCTGCTGAATATAGATCCACAGCTCCCGTTTTTTGGCCAGATGCTCTGCTGTGCCTGCTCGGTTGAGCAGGGCACTGGAAATCACTGTCGTAATCTCAATATGATTCAACAGATATTCTCGCATTTTTGGATGACTCACTTGGGATAAATCAAGCTGGTCTACCAAGAGTCGATTGACCTTGAGTTGTTGATCAATTCGCTTAATCATCACTTGCTCATTGACAGACTGGTCCTCACGCCCAATCAAATAACGATAGAAGTCGACAGGCAGATAGTACATTGTCTTGACCTGCTGAAGGGGGGTAAAGACAAAGAGATTATCGACATAAAAAGTATGCTCAGGCAATTGGAACTGACTCGCTCGCAACAAATCTGTCCGGTAAATCAGCGAGTGCATCATGATATACTGGCCTTTGGAGAAATTTCCGACCTGGTCCCAGCCAAAAATCTGTTGGACAGGCAAGACTGACTCATAACTCATACTCTTCTTACGAGACTGGCCTTCCTTTTCATAGACAAAATTGGTCACAAAGGCATCAACTCCCTGACCCTCATTCTCTAGTTCCTGCAAGGTTTCAAGAATCTTTAGGTAAGCACGAGGATCCACCCAGTCATCACTATCAACTACTTTAAAATAACGACCAGAAGCCTCTGCCAAGCCTCGATTGACAGCACCGCCATGGCCCTTATTTTCCTGATAGATGGCTCTAACGATGCTAGGATACTTGCTGGCTAAACGCTCAGCGATTTCCTGAGTCTGGTCCTGAGACCCATCATTGATAATCAAAATCTCAACTTGCTCACCACCAATCACTAGCGACTCCACACAGTAATGAAGATAGGCTGCGGCATTATAGCTAGGAATGGCGATAGACAATAACTTCATAATCTACTCCTTTAGGGGACTGATTTTTTCTTACTCTCTTGTCACTTCTTTCTATTTTACCATAAAGTCCAGTTTTTGAAGGACTTTTACTAGAATGCAAGAGGTTCTAGTCTCAATTGGAATACAGGTCTCTCTATTTCCTATCTTGAACATTAAAAAAGAGGGAATTTCCCTCCTTAGGAATTTAACTCTGCCAAATCATCTAGATATTGGTTGTTAATGACCGCCAAGATATAGGCATCTGCCCTCAAGAGATCATTGGGACCAAACTGGACATCTAGCGGTGAATTTTCTTGTTCACGAAATCCTAGGACATTGAGGTTGTATTTGCCACGTAGATCTAGCTGGCTCAGGCTTTGACCTGCCCAAACACTCGGAATTTTCATCTCTACGATAGACACATTTTTATCCAGCTGAAAGACATCTACATTGTTATGAAAGAGAATGGTCTGCGCTAGAGACTGCCCCATTTCATACTCAGGTGAAATCACCGAGTCAGCACCGATTTTTTCTAGCACCTTCTTAGCTGTCTGGCTTTTGACCTTGGCAATAACCCTTGGTACACCTAGACTCTTACAATGCATAACTGCAAGCACACTCGACTCCAGATTTTCCCCTGTTGCCACTACAACCGTATCACAGGTATCAATTCCTGCAGTTCTGAGGAGGTCCTCATCTGTGATATCGCCAACAACTCCACGCGCCAAAACTGGCTCAAATTGATTGATACGCTCGGCGTGGTCGTCAATGGCAATAATATTCATATTTTGCTTGGCTAGGGCCGTCAGGACACTACTCCCGAAAATCCCCAAACCTAAAATTCCAATCGTACGATCTGACATCATTCTTCCTTTCTTATCCAATACTAATATCTGCTTTCATATACTGAATCAAATCTTTCTTATCAGGCTGGTAGTCAGCTAGACTAACCAGCAAGGTCAAGGGACCGATACGGCCAATAAACATGAGCACCATGACAATGCTAAGAGCTAACTTGCCCAATTCTGGCGTCAGATTTGCCGTTACCCCAACTGTCGCAAGAGCTGAAATGGTCTCAAACATGAGGTAGATAAATCGCGGTGTTCCTTCTGCCGTAATTCCCAACAACATCAAGCCTAACAAGAAGGTCATCAAAAAGATAATGAAGACACTAAAGGATTTTTGAACTGTTCGAGCCTCAATAGTTCTCTGCGCAACATTGGCATGAGGTAAACCCAGCAATTCACTACGCGCAAAAACCAATAAGACAAAGAAAGTCGTAATCTTGAGCCCCCCAGCGGTCCCGCCTGGCGCCCCACCGAGAAACATCTGTAAGATATAGATAAACAAGGTAACAGGCCGAGCTTGGGTGTAATCAATAGAAGCAAAACCAGCTGTTCTCATACTGACAGTTTGGAAAAAACTAACCAGCACTTTCTCTGGAACACTGAGATTGCCAATGGTTCCTGGATTGTGCCATTCCGTAAAGAGTGTAGATACTGTCCCAAACAGCAAAATCCCTGCAGTTAAGAAGAGAACCAGCTTGGTGTGGAAACGTAGACGGCGTTTTTTCTTCTTGTCAAACTGGGTTGCCAAGTCAAACCAGACCATAAAGCCGAGACCACCCGTGATAATCAAGCCAGCAATGACCAGATTGATTAAGGGATCCGTCTGAAAAGCCACTAAACTGCTACTGCCGAAATTATCAAAACCAGCATTACAAAAGGCTGAAATGGCTAAAAAGATAGAGGTAAAAATGCCTCGTCCCCAGCCGAACTCAGGAATAAAACGAAAACTAAGAAGAAAAGCTCCCAAACCCTCCACCAGAAAAGTCGTCAAAAAGATGGAGTGCATAAAGGCCTTCAGCGACCGAGTCTCCCCGTAACTGAAGCTCTCCTGAATGGTTTCACGACTGCGAAGACTGAGCTTTTGCTTCCCCTGAATATAAAAGACCCCGATAAAAGTCATGAGCCCCAGACCACCAATCTGTATCAAGAACATACAAATCAACTGCCCCCAGACATTATAGGTAGTAGCCACTGGTTGCGTAAAAAGGCCAGTTACACAGACCATGGACACCGTCGTAAAGAGATGGTCAAAATAAGTGGCCTGAGAACCATTTGCCTGAACAAAAGGCAGACTCAAAAGAAGAGAGCCTATAAAAATAACTCCAGCGAAACTTAAAAAAATGCGACGAGCAGGCGAAAGTCCGCCAAAGACCCTTTCAAGTTTTTTCACAAATAATTTGAATAACATACATCCATTGTACCATAAAAAGAAGAAGAGTAGCTAGATCTGAAAGGCAATCTCAAGGCAGAGTTCCAAGGCCTTCTCGAAAGCTTCTGAACCCCAGTCACGACTATCGTACTGGTCCAAGTCTGCTAAGGAATCAGCTGTGAACAACAATTCACCCCAGAGAACCCCACGCAGTTGGGCTACTGCCGCAAGCGCAGAACACTCCATCTCCACAACAGCACAGCCTTCTTCCTTGCGATAAGCCACCTTTTCAGCCGTTTCTCGGTAAAAACCGTCTGTCGTCCAGGTCATGACTTCTTCATAGGGAATCCCTCTGGCTTCCAACACTCGCTCAATAGCAGCAATAGCCTCTGGCTGAATTTCCATATAACGAGAAGGTGCCACATAGTGATAACTAGCTCCTTCATCTCGCAGAGCGCGAACAGGGACTAGAAAGGCATTTTCTTCTATATCAGCCAGCACACCACAGGTACCAGTAGAGATAATCTGCTCCACACCATAGCCAATCAACCAATCCATAAACTGGGCCGCTGGAGCCGAACCGACAGGCGCCTGGGCCAGACAAATTTCCTCACCCTTGTAGTTCACGACATAGACTGGATAGGTCTTGGTGGCAGAAATGAATTCTCCGACACAGTCCGCCCCTACTTCCCTCGCATAACGGTCAATCTTCTCTTCTAAAAAAGCATAGACACACTTCTTGGGCAAGTGCAAGTCCAGTTTCTCGTGATTTGGCATAATGACCGCCTGAGGATTATCATCAAACTCTAAAATGGGAATTACATGTTTCTGAATCATAACCCACCCCCTCTGATTTTGTACTATTGTATCAAAAGCTGACTCAGTGTCAAGGAGTTGAATTTAGCAATCCAGAAATCTCCTCTTCCATACACTTGAGAAATCGTTGCACCGCTGGAGAAGTCGGTTTCTGTTTTGGCAAAGCGATTGAGGACTTATGAAGAATACAAAATCCAACAACAAAAAAGACATGAATCTGAAATAAGCAGAACATGTCTTTTTTAGCTTGTTTGAAAGTCAAGTAAATAAATCTTAGCTCTTCTAGAACTCCCTTATTTCCACAAACCACCTAAAATCTGTTTTTCTAATAAGTCTAGGTCCTCTTCCTTTATTTCTCCGTTGTCGCTAACGATATAAAGTTGAGCGAAGTAAGCCAACAATGGACCAACACAAATACGAACCATTTGAGGAATCGTTAACTCTGTATTTACACGTGGATCTGCTAGCAATTCTTTATGAAGCACTCGAAGTTTATCTTGAATAGCATTCCAGATAAAAATCTGTTCATTTTTTAGTTTTTTATTTGAAAAACTCTCCTGCAGAATGATTTTCATCAAAGCACGATTTTTTTTGAGATAGCTCATACGATCGTGGACGAGATAACGAACCCTCTCTTCTGTCGTTTCAAAAGCTAAGAGTTCCTCAACAAAACTACCGAAAATGCCTGGGACTGCAGGATGTAAAATAGCCGTCAATAGATCATCCTTCGTCTTAAAATACTTAAACAAAGTTGCCTGGCTTAGTCCAGCACGCTCAGCTATGTGAAGAGTTGAGGTCCCATGGTAACTCCTAGTTGATATGAGATCCACTGCTGCCTGCATGATTTTTTTCTTTCCTTGAGGGTAATTCGCTTCTTCTAAGTAATCTTCAAACGATTCAAAAACAGTCTTATCCATCTAATCTTCACACCTTTTTAGCATTATTTATGTTGATTTCTAAACTTTACGATAACGACGCAATCCAACAATATTGAGAATTGTTAAAATGATCAAGAAAATCATTAAAACACCAAGATTTGGCAAAATATCACCAAGATTGTGTCCGTAAAGAATAATCTGGCTTATTGCATCACCAGAATAGGTTAATGGCAAAAATTTCCCCACAGTTGGAGCCCATGCTCCCATGGATGACAATGGAATAATCCCTGAGAAAAAGAGTTGAGGCATAATCACGAGAGGAATAAATTGCATCATTTGGAATTCTGATTTTGCTAGAGTAGACAAGAGAATTCCAAAAGCTAGTGCTACAAGAGCCAGTACCACATTAACTATTATAACATTTAAAATATTTCCTACAACTTCTACATCTAGTAGCCAAATTGCTGCTAAAACGACAACTGCCGTTTGAAAAATCGCAATAATACCGTAAGACAACATATAGCCATAGACGATTTCAGAACGTTTCACTGGGGTTGCTAACAAGCGATCCAAGGTTCCACTTGTGCGCTCTTTCAAAAGTGCCATACCAGAAATCAAAAAGACAAAGAAGAAGACCACAAAGCCAATTAAAATTGGAATCATACGTGCAAAGAATCCAGTATTTTTATCTCCATATTGGTAAAATTCTTTGATTTCAGGCGCCTTTGCATCTAATTTCAATTGTGGAAGAGCTTGTTTGATACGAGATAGTAACTGATCGGTGCCTTCACTGGCGATACTTGTTCGTAACACTTGTCGTATCATAGATGTCTTGGAGGCATCTGTATTTGCGTAGTCGACCTGATACTCACCGTCTTTATAAGAAATCACAGCATCGACTTTTTCATTTGCTAGCGCTTCTTTGGCCTGATCTAAGTCTTGATAAGTCTCGATGTCCACATGATCAAGCTCATCCATTTTCGTTATCAAACCAGTTGGTAGATCTTGTGTCGCTAACTTGACATTCACGGTTGTACTAGCTGAAAACATGAGGTTCATCAGCCACATAATAAATACCGGCGCTACAAACATCATAGCCAAGGTTCGTTTGTCACGAAGCAATTCTTTGATAACTTTTTTAGCAATAGCAATGGTTCTCATCTTACTCTCCTTCTGCTTTCAAAAATACTTCTTCAATACTTGAAACTTGATAACTTTCTTTTAAGTGTTGCGGTGTATCAAAAGCAATGATTTTTCCACCTAATAATAAGCCGACCTTATCCGTTAACTCTGCTTCATCCATAACATGGGTAGTAACTAATATCCCAACCCCATTGTCTCTAAGCGCGAATAATTCTTTCCAGATTTTCTTCCGAAGAGAAGGGTCGATTCCAACTGTCGGTTCGTCCAAAATCAAGAGCTGAGGATTCCCCAGAAGCGCGATGGCTAAAGACAAGCGTCGCTTCATTCCTCCAGAATAACCGAATACCGTTTTATTCAAATGCTCTGTCAGATCCACAACTTGAGCCACATGGGCAATTTCAGCTGTCAGATCTCTTTTGGATAGCCCTTTTAGCTGACCAAAAAATTCCAGATTTTCTTGACCTGACAAAGCCTCATATAAGGCATCTGACTGGGCCATATAACCAATATCTCCTAAAATATGACGATTGGGCATAGTATGATCCAATACCAAAGCAACCCCTCCGTTAGCTTTTTCCATCCCTAACATAGTCTTAATCATAGTCGATTTACCAGCACCAGACGGACCTATTAAGCCTATAATTTCTCCCGGCTGCAATTCAAAGCTGACATGATTCAAAACCATTTGACGACAAAAAGACTTATCCAAATCTTGTAAATGTAGCAATTTTTTCATATGCTTCCTCCTAGGTGAGTGTTTACTCACTTACTGAATATAGGCCTATTATAGTGAGTGTTTACTCACTTGTCAAGAAAAAAGTTGAAATTCTTTAAAAAATAAAGCACCAGATTCGTATCTGATGTTTATAATGCACATGTCTTATTTCTAAAAATGTTTTTGAACTTCCTCTCTATACTCCGAAATGGTCTTTTCTGTCCACTTTTTAAAGGCCTATTTTCCCTCTACTTTTCTCGGCTAATCCAACCATCGTCATTGTTATCGCAACTCTAATGACCTTGGTAATGGGAATTCATTTTACTCATTTTTATATGAAACAGACTAAGAAATTTTCAAGACCTAATTGAAACCAAATTAGCCCTTGGAAGTCAAAAAATCCTCGAACTCTACGCTGACCGTCTAGCAGAATCAGACCAAATGCGGCATGGCATTTCTAAGAATTCGGTTAAGGGACGTAACCTACAAGCTGCTTACGTGGATGAATTTACTTTGAGAGATTTCTTCGCCTTCAACCAAGGACTAAATAAAATGGGTGACCAAGCACTTCCTTTTAAAATTCACCCTGAACATTTTGTATTTGCTGGAGTTCACGGTGGACAGGAAGTGAGGAGTTGATTGGAGAGTACGGTCAACCAACTTATCAAAAAATCTTTATCAGTCTAGATACTGAAAAAACAGGCGTTCCGGATGCCGATACAAAAATTTCTATGGCAGGTGATACTGCTACTCTCATGTCCGATACAAGCCTTGATATCAAGATGTATGGTATGCATCAGTTCAAGATGAAAAAAGGTGGACTCCGCATCAAATTAGGCGTCTTTTCCCCAGAAGCAACCCCAAGCTAGATGGATCTCGGTCACCAAGAACACCTAGCAGTTGAATTTTTCAATTCCCTCACAATCGCCTACCAAAACAAAACATTTAAGGGAAAACTACTCAATACCTTCTTAAAATTCAAGAAATTTAAGTAAACAAAAACGGATGACTGAACAATTTAGCCTTTGAAAGCTACGATTATAAAATCCCTCGTAACATATCAATTTATCACCCATATAAAAAGATAGCCATTCTAATTGAATGCTATCCTTTTTTGTTTATCCTTGTCCACCAGGGGCTGGACCGCCAGGACCACCATTTCCTTGAGGTCCTCCATTTGGTCCACCGCCTCCAGGCATAGAATTGACAATATCAGTTTGTTTTTCGCCGTTAATGTAAATATCCCCACCTGTGTAAGTTGCTGTTCCATCAAAGTCAAAGCCTGATTGTCCTATTAATTTAATAGTTCCACCTGTGACCGTTATATTTCCGTTTGAGTCAATTGGATCTGTGTCCCCTTGACCGACTTCAACAGTTAGATTGCCACCTGTCATGGTAAAGTAAATATCACTTTGCTGGGCATTTTTATTAGCTGCATTCACACCATCATCTGTCGAGTAGACATTGATATCACCACCATTGATCGTAATGCCTTTTCCTTCAATTCCTTCAGTCGAATTCTTGACTGTGTAAGTACCGCTATCAATCACTAGGTTGCCAGAAGCGTGAATGCCATCATCCCCTGCTGTGACTGTTATGGTATTGTTCGCCAAATACATATTTCCGACAGTCATATCGTCATCATTATCAACTTTAACACCATCTTCCTTGGCATCGATGGTCATGGTCGCACCAGTGACATTAAGTTCATCATTGACATTAAAGGCATCGCCAACTGATGTGATGTTATAGGTTCCACCCGTAATGTGAAGAGTGTCGTTAGCCTTGATACCATTGTTCTTCTTGCCATCTACAGTAAGAGTACCTGAGCCATTGATGGTCAAATCAACCTTAGAAAAGAGAGCGGCATTTGCCTTTTCATCACTGTTAGAGCTTGAGTCAGAGAGACTGTTGGTGGTTCCCTCTGACAGAGTCAAATAGACATGACCGGCTGATGTCGCAGAAATCGCTGCATTGGTATTGGTCATGGTCGCGCCTTTTAGGACAAGTTTCACATCATCAGACTTATCTGCCTCTACCTTGATCTGCACTCCGTCAGACTGACCTGAAATCACATAGGTACCTGCTTTTGAGATGGTCACCGTTGAGCCAGAAACTGTCACACCGTCTCCAGAGACACTGGCAGATGAGCCTGATAGCTCAATCTTAGAGGCTGTGCTTTCATCATAAGAAGTATCATAGTCCTTTTCTGTAAAATAAGAAGATTGACTGTTTTTAGCTGAAGTTGTGATGGCAGTAGTATCTGCCGCTGCAGTTGTACTTGACTTAGTCGTTGACTGCCCACAAGCTGTCATCAAGGTCAAAGCTGTTACACTGGTTAAGATTAGGGTCCATTTTTTTGATTTCATACCTTTTTCCTCGCCTTCCTTTAGCTTGAGCTTAGTTTACAGGGGAAGTCTGAAAAAAATCTAAACTTTTTCTGAAAGTTTTCTTAAGTTCAGTTTCAATTAAGTTATCTTTAACAAAAGTTTTAGGAAAATTCCATAGACTAATTACAAGCAAGTTCAACTTGCCCAGACACACCTATCTGCTAATAAGATAGTGTACTGAAATAGTTTGATAAAGGAGACAGGATTTATGAAACCAATTAAAACAAGCTTTAAACGAATTGAAACCAAATATGTCGTTGCTAAAGCTGACTTGGCTAATTTAATAGAGGACTTAAAAATATACCTCGTCGAGGATGATTATCCAACTTCGACCATTTCCAACATCTACTTTGATACAGAGCAATTTGATATGATTCAGGAGGATGGCCAAGGTACTAAGCGCAAAGAAAAGATTCGGATGCGAACCTATCTCAGTCAAGTCCAGCCTGATAGTCAGGTATTTTTAGAAATCAAATCTAAGGATAGAGCTGGTGTCGGACGAAAACATCGTCTCTTATCGACTCCCCAGTCTATCACCCAGTTTATGACCAAGGGACAGCTGGATAGCAGTATCAAGGACCGAATGATGATTGAAAAAATTCAGCAACTCCAAGAGGAATATCAGCAAGCAATTGTCCCTCGTATGTATATTTACTACGACCGTTTTTCTCTCAAGGAAAAGAAAGAAATTAGCGGATTTCCCTACAATAAAATTCGTATCACCATTGACCAAAATCTAACCTATCGTGATAATAATGTCAGTTTATTTTCAGGAAAGGACGGTTTCCCTCTACTAAACGAGGACATTGTCATCATGGAAATTAAAGCACCTGGTAGAAAACCCCAATGGCTACAAGATATTCTCGACCAATATGGACTGGTAGAGCAGAAATTTTCAAAATACAGCTGCGCCTACCACAAGTCTCAAGGGCTGGACTATAGCCCACGACCAAGCACAGAAAGTGTAGGTACTACTTATGTCTAATCTTTTCAACTCTATTTTCAACGACACAACTGCCACTGCAGACCCTATCCAGCTCTTTCTGGCTCTATTGGTCAGCCTGATTTTAGGTTTGGCGCTGACCTGGGCTTACAAACACCGTACCCTCTATACACGGGAATTTGCTGTTAGTTTGACCCTACTCCCCTGCTTGATGACCTTGGTCATCTTTCTGGTAAATGGCAGCTTAGGAACCTCTATCGCTGTTGCAGGAACCTTTAGCCTCATTCGTTTCCGTTCAGCCACCAGTGGCTCACGGGAACTAATTGCTATCTTTCTTGCTATGATTATCGGGCTGGCAGCAGGGACAGGCTACCTAGTCTTAGCTGTTCTCTTCACCGTCTTTATCTTAGCAGTATGGCTTCTTTTAGAAAAGCAACAAAGCAAGAGCAATCACCAACGTCGCAGACTATTGACCATCACAATTGCGAACCAAGAAAAGCAACTCCAAACTATCCAATCTGGGCTATCACAATTCTGTACTGAGTTAGATCTTATCTCGATTGATACCAGTAATGATGGAGAACAAGTCACCACTGTCTATGAAGTGGATTTCAAGGCTCAAACCAACGACTTTCAAATCATCCATTACCTCACTAGAGAACAGGATACTTACCAGGTTTCCCTGACCAAAAATGCCAAGAAGAGAAAGAATTTGTAAAACTTCTAGCGTGAAACCTATCAAAAAGCTAGGTAAACACTCAATTGAAAAAAAGTTAATCTAATTTATGATAAAAGGCATCCTATCAACGTTTTTTAAACACCTGATATTGTACTGACCCCAAAAAGTTAGACAATTAATTTATCCGAAGGATTTAGTTCTGTATTGTACAGGGCTAAGTCCTTTTAGTTTTACCTTAATTCGTTTGTTGTTGTAGTAATCGATATAGTCTATAAT
>NZ_WIJO01000017.1:0-34870 GCF_009496205.1 Streptococcus mitis | reverse complement strand
AGACTGTCTTTAAAACCTTTCTAAAGGACAAAGAGAAAATTGTCAATGCCCTTCAACTACCCTATTCAAACGCCAAATTAGAAGCGACCAATAATCTCATCAAACTTATCAAGCGCAATGCCTTTGGTTTTCGGAACTTTGAAAACTTCAAAAAAAGGATTTTTATCGCTCTAAACATCAAAAAAGAAAGGACGAAATTTGTCCTTTCTCGAGCTTAGCTTTTCTTCAACCCACTACAGTTGACAAAGAGCCGTTTATTCTATTCATAACGAAGGGCTTCAATTGGATCAAGTTTCGATGCCTTGTTGGCTGGCAAAACTCCAAAAATCATACCCACGCTAGCCGAAACTGCAAGACTAAATAGGGCAACTGGGATTGATACTCCTACTTCTATACCCGCAATCAAACCTTGTAAAAGTAGGCCAGCTATAGCGGTTAAGCCTGTCGCAATGGTTAGACCAATGACTCCACCAAGCAAGGTCAAAATCATGGATTCAATCAAAAACTGAATTAAAATATTAGCACGTGTTGCACCCAAAGCCTTACGGAGACCAATCTCACGGGTACGCTCTGTCACCGAAACAAGCATAATGTTCATAACACCGGTACCACCAACAAAGAGGGAAATCCCCGCAATGGCACTAATAATCGTAGTTATAAAGCCGAACATTTGTTGAACTTCGTTGAAGGCTTCTGTTGCATCTGCTACCTGATACTCCCCTTGTTGGAGACCAGCAATCTCCGTCATTCTTCTTGCCAACTCTGGCCCCAAAGTCTGGCTCAAGCTGGTATCATTAACACGAAAGACAATATTTGAAATCTCGTCTGTGTTAAAATTGACCGCAAGAGAAATATTAGTCGTAATTGGTAGTCCTCCGACTCCAAAGGTTTTTGCAGCCTTAGCTTCTTTACTTTCATAGACACCAATAACACGGTAGCTGATTTCATTTACTTCAACAATCTGATTGAGTGCATCTTTTGCTGAACCAAAAAGGCTCTTGGCTAGTTCATCATCTAGGACAATCACACTTGCAAAATCTTTATAATCTTGCTCTCTAAGACCACGACCTTCAATGATTTCATTTTCGACCGCATCCATATAAGTGACATTTCCACCTGTCATGTTAGCATGTTCGACCTTTTTATCCTTATAGGTTAAGGTAACATTCATCGAGTTGGTTAAATAGTAGCTATCCACTCCCTTGAGATTAGCAACTTCCTTGACCCAAGCTTCTTGAGGTTTTGGTGGTTCAACAAAAACTTCCTCTTCTTTCCCAGAAACTGTTAAAGCTGATTGTTTTTGGGTAAAAGAACCATCTTTACTTTTAATTGGCGAGAAAAAAACATGAATATTCTTCTGTGACTTGGTCATGTTTTTATTGACCTGACGAGACATGGAATCACCTAGAGCCATAATCACAACAACTGAGGAAACACCGATAACAATCCCAATCATAGTGAGAAAAGAACGCATCTTGTGGGCCATAATGGATGAAAAGGCAAATTTCAGATTTTGCATCTTAGTTTTCCTCCTTTTCTAACTGAGCACTATCAGATGAAATAACTCCATCGCGAATGACAATCTGACGTTTAGCATAGGCAGCAATCTCAGGCTCATGCGTTACCATGATAATGGTTGTTCCTTCTTTATTTAGTTCAACCAATAGTTGCATGATTTGATTACCTGTTTTGGTATCCAAGGCTCCTGTCGGTTCATCGGCTAGGATAATAGAAGGATTATTTACCAAGGCACGCGCAATAGCTACACGTTGCTTTTGACCACCAGATAATTCTGAAGGCAAATGGTGACTACGTTCTGTCAATTCAACCTTATCTAGATATTCCTCGGCTAACTTGCGGCGTTTTGAAGCCGAAACTCCTGCGTAAATCAAGGGCAATTCTACATTTTGTAGAGCATTGAGTTTGGATAGAAGAAAGAACTGTTGAAATACAAAACCGATTTGTTGGTTACGGACCTTGGCTAGTTGTTTTTCACCTAGTCCAGCTACTTCTTGGCCTTCAAGATAATATTCGCCACTGGTTGGTGTATCTAACATCCCAATCGTATTCATGAGAGTGGACTTACCAGAACCAGATGGTCCCATGATAGCAACAAATTCACCCTCATTCACTTCTAGGTTGATGTTTTTGAGAACCTGCAGTTCTTGGTCACCGTTACGGTAGCTTCTGCAGATATTTTTTAAACTAATTAGTTGCTTCATCAGCCTTCACCTCTTTTCCTTCCTCTAGAGAAGACGTTGGGTTACTGATGACCTTGACTCCATTTGTCAGACCTGATGTGATTTCTTGGTTGTCTGCATCAGCATTGCCCAAACCAACTTCTACTTTCTTGGCCTTTTTCTGCTCGTCAAGCACCCAGACATAGTTCTTATCATTTTCAGTAACAACACTTGTTAGAGGAACCAAAATGGCTTTACTCTTATTCTTGACCTCAACACTTACTGAAAATCCTTGTTTCAAATCACCGATTTCACTTGTAACATCAATGGTATATGGATATTTAGAGCCAGAATTACCAGCTGCTGTGGTAGCCGCTGCACTTGCTGCTTCGCCATTGTTTTTAGGGTAGTCAGAAATGTAGCTAATCTTACCAGTCCAGCTCTTATCTTGGTACACTTTAGAAGTGAAGGTTACTTCTTGTCCTACAGAGAGGTTGGCAAGGTTATATTCAGATAGTTCACCCTTAACTTGCAAGTTTTCATTGCTTACGACATGAACTACCACTTGGCTTGCTCCTGTTGGAGATTTGGAAACGTTACGATTGACTTCGACCACAGTTCCCTCTAAGGTACTGAGAACCGTCATTGCATCCAACTGACTTTGAGCCTTGCTTAATTGTGCCGCTGCATCTGCACGGGCATCTCGAGCATCACCCAATTGAGCGTCAATTGAAGATACTGAATTACCTGCGACTGGAGTTTGCGCTGCAGCTCCTTCGCCTCCTGTTGGTGTTGGCAACTGTGGAGCCGGAGCTGAAGTTGCTTCATTTCGTGCTTGGTTGAGTTCGTTGATATGACGATCTGCCTTCGCAACTGCTCGACTCGCTGAATCATAGGCCGCCTGTGCTTCTGAACTACTGTACTTGACTAAAGCCTGCCCTTCGCTGACCTTATCCCCCACAGAAACAAGGATTTCATCTAAATCTCCCTTACTAGCATCAAAATAAACATATTGTTCATTTTTTGCCGTTACTGTCCCTGACAATAAAACAGAGGATGCCACGCTTCCTTCCTTGGCAACAACAAGATGAGTAGCCTCATCTTTTACAGCAGTCTGAGAAGGTTGTCTAAATAGTAAAATCCCTCCAGCACCCAATACAACTACACTTGCAGCACCGATTGCTGCATACAATTGCCACTTTTTAGCTTTACGATTCTTCTTCATAATGAAACTCCTTTTTGATTTAAAGTCCTTAACAATATTATATAAAAATTAGCAAATATAAACAATAACAGTTCAGAACGAAATAATGACATTTCGGGATTTGATTATTGTTCGGAATCTATTTTTATTACCATTGTAATAGTTATATAATACACTTTATTTTTCCTTTTTGCAAGCCTTTTCTTTAATTTTTTTGAACGTAGCGGATTTTTGCAATCAAATCAAAAAAAAGATAGAATATGACTATCAAAAAATGACACTCTACTATTTCACAGAGTATAAAGGAGTTTTCAATGAGAGAATACGATATCATTGCTATCGGTGGTGGTAGCGGAGGAATTGCTACCATGAACCGTGCTGGTGAACACGGAGCTAAAGCAGCCGTTATTGAGGAAAAGAAACTAGGTGGAACTTGCGTCAACGTCGGTTGTGTTCCTAAAAAAATCATGTGGTACGGGGCACAAATCGCTGAGACTTTCCATCAATTTGGAGAAGACTACGGCTTTAAGACTACTGATCTTAACTTTGACTTTGCAACCCTACGTCGTAATCGTGAAGCCTACATTGATCGCGCTCGTTCTTCTTATGATGGCAGTTTTAAACGCAACGGCGTAGACCTGATTGAAGGTCATGCTGAATTTGTTGATTCTCATACTGTCAGCGTAAATGGTGAACTGATTCGTGCTAAACATATCGTGATTGCTACTGGTGCCCATCCAAGTATTCCAAATATTCCTGGTGCTGAGCTAGGTGGTTCTTCTGATGATGTATTTGCTTGGGAAGAATTGCCAGAGTCAGTTGCTATTCTAGGCGCGGGTTATATCGCCGTTGAATTGGCTGGCGTGCTCCACACTTTTGGTGTCAAGACAGACCTCTTTGTTCGCCGCGATCGTCCTTTACGTGGTTTTGATTCTTACATCGTTGAAGGTTTGGTCAAGGAAATGGAAAGAACAAACTTACCACTTCATACTCACAAAGTCCCTGCCAAGTTAGAAAAAACTGCTGAGGGCATTACCATTCATTTCGAAGATGGTACTAGTCACACAGCTAGCCAAGTTATCTGGGCTACAGGTCGCCGTCCAAACGTTAAGGGCTTGCAACTTGAAAAAGCTGGAGTGACTCTGAATGAACGTGGCTTTATCCAAGTAGATGAATACCAAAATACTGTTGTTGAGGGAATCTACGCTTTAGGTGATGTAACAGGCGAAAAAGAACTGACTCCAGTTGCTATCAAGGCTGGACGTACTTTATCTGAACGTCTCTTTAACGGCAAAACAACTGCAAAAATGGACTACACAACTATTCCAACTGTTGTCTTTTCACACCCTGCTATCGGAACGGTTGGTTTGACAGAAGAGCAAGCTATTAAAGAATACGGTCAAGACCAAATCAAGGTTTACAAATCAAGCTTTACTTCTATGTACTCTGCTTGCACTTGCAACCGTCAAGAAACACGTTTCAAATTGATCACAGCTGGTTCAGAAGAAAAAGTTGTCGGACTTCATGGAATTGGCTACGGTGTTGATGAAATGATCCAAGGATTTGCTGTTGCTATCAAAATGGGAGCAACCAAGGCTGACTTTGATGCAACTGTGGCGATTCACCCAACTGCATCTGAAGAATTTGTAACTATGCGTTAATCGAAACAAAAGAAGCTGATACAAATGTGTCTGCTTCTTTTTTGATATTTTCGAATCAACAAAATAATTATCCAACTTAATTAGTCAGCAAATCGGCCGTTACAGTTTTTGTTACCTTGTTTTAAAAAATTGGTTGACAATAATTACTCTACGAGTATAATAGTTACTATACATCAGAAAAGAGGTTAACTATTTTGAAAAAAGCTCATGTTTATGCTATCCCCGCTATTGGAGCTGCTCTCATTGCTGTTTTGGCACAAATCAGTCTTCCAATTGGACCTGTTCCCTTCACTCTGCAAAACTTTGCAATCGGCTTGATTGCTACTGTCTTCAGACCGAGAGAGGCTGTACTTTCTGTTGGACTCTATCTTCTTCTAGGTGCTATCGGTCTTCCTGTCTTTGCAGGAGGTGGAGCTGGATTGCAGGCGTTAGTTGGTCCTACTGCAGGCTATCTTTGGTTTTATCTTGTATACTCTGGACTTACTTCTTCCCTAACTAACAGCAAGAGTGGTGTTATCAAGATTTTTCTTGCAAACCTCTTGGGTGATGCCCTTGTCTTTATCGGCGGGATTCTAAGCTTGCATTTCCTAGCTGGAATGGCATTTGAAAAAGCTCTTGTGGTGGGGGTTCTTCCCTTTATCATCCCAGATCTTGGTAAAATTATTGCTATTAGTTTTATTAGCCGTCCCCTACTTCAACGCCTTAAAAATCAATCTTACTTTGCTAACTAAAAAAGGATATCGAGTTATCATGACTCAATATCCTTTTCTTTCATTTTGAAAACTTAGTTGCCTTTAAAGGCATCCACCATCGTTTGAAATTCTTCATTGGAGAGAGTAATCCCTTTGCCCATTTTAGTATGATCTGGACTCCAAGCACGAATATCAAACTTTGCAGGGGCACCATTAAAGCTCACACGGTTGATTTCCTTGGTCCAACCTTTTTCGTTTTCAGAAAGAGTCAGCAAGTGCTCTTCGATTTCAAATGTAAATTCTGCCATTTTCTTCTCCTTTTTTAGCTTTCATTAGTTTATTCGTAAAATCTTGTAGATTTTAGGAAAATTTTATATAATATTGATATAAAAGAAGGGAGGCCAATATGAGACATAAATTCCAGCAAGTTTTAGATAAAATACATGACTTTTTAAATGGACATGACCAACCTGACCAGACTGAAAGTAACTCCCTTACAGCCACTATTGAAGAGGCTGTCCAGAAACAAACTGCTGTTCACCTTATCTTGTCTGAGACAAGTTTTACAGGTGATATCATCAAATACGATCAGCAACGCCAACAAATTATCGTGAAAAATTTCGCCAAAAATGTGACCCGTATTATCCGTATAAGCGATATTCAACGCCTACGATTTGTCCCTTCAACCGTCCAAACAGCCCAAAAAAATAGATTTAAGAAAGAGTGAGATGTAGTTGCTTCATCCCACTCTTTTTTCTTAGCGAACTTGTTCAAAATGTAAATGAACGGCGATATGATCTCCGTAACCACTTCTTTCCAAGTCACGTTGTAAACGATAGGAAATGTAGTGTTCAGCAATGGTAATGTAACCTGCACCCAATAAACGATGTTCAACCATAGACTGAATCATGCTGATGGTAGCACGTTCTACCTTTGCCTCTTCTAAATCCAAAACGACTTTCTTAGTGACTTGTGCAAGGTTTTGACGCAAATCATCTGTCAATACATAGACAGTCTGGGCTGCCTTTAAGATGGCTTGGTAAATCTTATCTGGATTAAATTCAGCAATTTCGCCATCACGTTTGATTACTTGCATAGGTTTCTCCTTTATTCTTTGTTTTCTTTGATTTCTGCCAGAATTTTTTCTTCTTCTGCTGTCAGTTGATAATGTTCAAGCAAATCCGGTCTGCGCTCGTAGGTTTTCTTTAAACTCTCATACAGGCGCCACTGACGAATCTTTTCATGGTGCCCGCTCATCAGAACATCTGGGACAACCATGCCTCGATAATCATAGGGACGTGTGTACTGAGGATATTCAAGAAGGCCAGAAGAAAAACTATCATCTTGGTGGCTAGACTCCTTGCCAATCACTTCTGGAATCAGGCGTACTGTAGCATCAATCATGGTCATAGCTGCCAACTCTCCTCCAGTTAAGACATAATCTCCTAAGGAAATCTCATCCGTCACCAAGGTCTTAATTCGCTCATCATAACCCTCATAGTGCCCACAGATAAAGATTAGCTCTTCCTCTTGAGCCAAATCCTCAGCATAAGCCTGATCAAACTGCTTTCCAGCAGGATCGAGGAGAATCACTCTCGGATTTTTCTTTTCAATAGCGTCAAAGGCATCGAAAATGGGTTGGGCTCGGAGCAACATCCCCTGACCGCCTCCGTAGGGCTCATCGTCGACATGGCGCGCCTTTTCAGCATATTCTCGAAAATTATGATATTGGATATCCAAGAGCCCTTTTTCACGTGCCTTTCCAACGATTGAGTGCTCCAGTGGAGAAAACATCTCTGGAAAGAGGGTTAAAATATCAATCTTCATCGTCTAACCCTTCTAAGATTTCCACATCGACGCGGTTATTTGGAATATCAACATTGAGAACCACTGGTGGGATATAAGGCAAGAGCAAGTCACGCTTGCCTTTTCGCTTGACCACCCAGACATCGTTGGCACCTGGTTGCAGGATTTCCTTGATGGTTCCAACCAAGTTATCACCCTCATAGACTTCCATACCAATAATCTCGTGATAGTAGAATTCACCATCATCTAGATCGTTCAAATCTTCCTCAGCAACCTTGAGACTGTAACCTTTATACTTTTCGATAGCGTTGATATGGTACATATCTTTGAATTTAATAATGTCAAAGTTCTTCTGTTTACGGTGGCTAGCAATAGTTACTGTTTGAACAAACTGATCTTTTTCATCAAACAAGGCCAGCTCAGCCCCTTTTTTAAACCGTTCTTCTGCAAAATCCGTCACAGACAAGACTCGCATCTCACCCTGCAACCCCTGCGTATTGACGATTTTCCCAACATTAAAGTAGTTCATCTTGTCTCCTGTAGTCTATTTCTTTCCATCTTATTCGGATAATTCTCGAATAATAGTCACAATTTTTTCTGATTCTGACCATTGTAAATAATGGTGATTCCCTCCTAAAATGAGTTTAGTATTGGAAGTCCAATATTCTGATTCTCTGTACTCTTTTTCTCTATAAGGCTGACAAAAAATAAATACAGGGACATGAGATTGTATTGATAAATTCTCAAAATCTTCCTCAGTAATCTCTCCAGATATCTGAAATTCTGAATCTTGATTTTCCAACTCTAAGCCTTTTTCTTGCATTATTTCCCAGATTTCTTTATTAATTTCAGGGCTAAATGTTGCTTGAGTTAAGTTCTTAAAATAAAATTCAGGACCACACTCCTCAATCAGCCTCATCTGCTCTTCCATTTCTGGATAAGGATTTTCTGAAAAATCAGCAAACATGACGTTTTTAGTTGTCGGTTCAATTGCTACTAAAGCCTGACACTTAATTGGTTTGTTGAGCAATTTACAAGCTAAAATTCCACTCAAACTATGTACACAAAGTATATATTCAGAAATCCCTAATTCTTCAAGTACTTCATAAACCGCATCTGCAAGATTATCTAGATTTTTTCCAGCTTGGTCATGAATCGGACTCCTACCTGTGTTCGGAAAATCAATTGTCAAATAACCAATTGTAGGAGGAAGTTTTTCAAGTATAAGTGAAAAATTTTCATAACTTGGTAGCAAACCTGCACCACTTAAACAAACTAGCATTTTCTTTTGCTTTTGATAAGTAACAGAGAGACAACCAATTTCTGTAGATACTTCAATCCTCTTCATAAAGAAATCCACTCATTCTGTATAATGAATTATAAAAAATCCTTATCCTTTATTTTATCACGTTCCAAGGATTTTCTCAAGTTGGAGAAAAAGTATGTCAACTCTCGAATTCCTTCAAAAATCCTTCCAAATCACGTTCATGTTGGTACTTAATGGCTGCAGTTTTGTCTTTCTCAAAGATGGTTTTAGTTAGGTCAATATGGTTGATGGCTGCGATTGCGACGGTGTAGTGAATGATATCAGCCAGTTCTTTTGCTAGTTCCTCGTTCGAATCCTGAACGCCCTCTTTTCGACCAGAGCGCCCATTCAAAACTTCGGCTACTTCTCCGACTTCCTCCACTAGCTTGATAAAAAGACCTTCCTCAGTCCGAGACTGCTGGTAATGTTCGAGTAAGTAGTCTTGTAATTGTCTAAACGTTAAATCCTTCATATCCTGCTCCTCGCAAAAAAAGCGAGACATTCGTCCCGCCCTTCTTATTTTTCGTCAATAACGATTCTTACTTTTTTGTCTTCAGTTGGGACAGAGTAGACAATCGTTCTTATCGCAGAAATAGTGCGACCCTTACGACCGATTACACGACCCACATCGCTTTGATCAAGATCCAAATGATATTCCAAAAATTCTGGTGTATCTTCAATCTTGATAGTTAAGGCATCTGGTTGTGAAATCAAGGGTTTCACAATCGCAATAATGAGATTTTCAATCGTATCCATCTGTCAACCTACTTTAAACTTATTTTGAGAATTTAGAATCGTGGAATTTTTTCAATACGCCTTCTTTTGAAAGGATGTTACGTACTGTGTCTGAAGGTTGAGCTCCATCAGCCAACCATGCAAGAACGCGGTCTTCTTTCAAAGTTACTTGGTTTTCAGCAACAAGTGGGTTGTAAGTTCCAACTGTTTCAATGAAACGTCCGTCACGTGGTGAACGTGAATCTGCTACGTTGATACGGTAGAAAGGTTTTTTCTTAGAACCCATACGAGTCAAACGGATTTTAACTGCCATTTTTAAAGTCTCTTTTCTTATTTTTTATTTCGGTGAAATAGCTGAGCTATTTAGCACATGTTCTATTATAGCAGATTTCTGGCAGGTGTCAAGAAAAAAACTTGACAGACTATAAAATTTTTAAACCATTTAGAAATTTGTTAGAAGTAGGAAATAAATGTTTGAAAGAGGCTATCCGTGAATACTATTTTAGAAACATTTTATAAAGACCATCAAGTCAAGCCCTTCATATCGCCTGAACGAGATTTGGATACTTGGCTCCTAAATCCCAAGCCTGCTCCCAAGCGAAATATCAAGGATTTTAAGAATGATATCTACTAATTAATTTATAAAATATGAATTAATAGATTATAAATAGGGGAATAGTTTAGTTCTGTAAAAATTAACTTCTACACCTATAAAGCTTATTCTGACAGACTTTATAACAGTCTAAGAAAAAAGTAGAGATTCATACAGTATCTAGATTTTCCAAAAATTCTTTATCATCAAATATTATTAACAAAACTATCCAAACCAAATCCGATGCATTGCTTCAAAGAATTCTTTAATTGTTTGACTATCAAGGGCTTTTATTAAAAAATTTTTTCAAATAATTGCCACCTTGGCACATAAATTCTTGCTTTCCAAATTTAAATGTGATATATTTATAACATAAAATTTAAGTGTTATATATTTATAACACAAAAAGGAGTCTATCATGAAAAAAAGTCAAAAAATGCGTGGCCTCATTGCAATGATTGCCGTAGCTCTCTTTATTGATTTTATTGTTTTATTTGGTTCTAATCTTAGTTGGGAACCCAAGTTAGTTATTGCTGGTATTTCAGTGTTAGGTCAGATTGTAGCTATTTGGGGCTGGCTACATAAGAAACCATGGCCTCATAAGAGTCAGAAAAGTAAGGGAAAGACTATTTTTGACTTGTCTGCTAAGCTTTACACGATACTTTTTTTTGCAGCAAGCATTTTTTATACAGTAGGGATTTGGGTTGCGACCCCAAGCGTAAGTTCTGGTATTAAAGAATGGATTTTGGGAATTGGCCTCGTTATTGAAGTGATTGTATTTGGTTTTTTCTGTTTGAAAAATGTCAAGGAAACTCCGGACGAACGCTTTTATGCTAATTTAGCCAAGGCAGCTAGCTTGATGTTTGTTTTTATACTAGGCGCACTGATGATCCTAGCAGTTATCATTGGGTATATGGGGTCTCTCACTCTTTACATGGGACAGATATTTATTAGCATAGCTGCCTTGATTTTCATCTTTTCGGTTGTCTATATTATCTTGGAACGTAGAGGATAAACATGGCCAAAGAAAGCAAGATTATTACTAATCTCAAATCTGTTCGTGAGTCCACAGGCATGACCCAGCAGGAATTAGCCGACCTCATCGGCATGCGACGCGAGACAATTCTGCACTTGGAAAATAACCGTTACAACCCTTCGCTGGAAATGGCTCTTAAAATTGCTCAAGTTTTTAATATGAAAGTAGAAGACCTCTTTGAACTCAGACAGAAAGAGGAAGCATAATTCTTTTCGAGACCTAGTATTAAGTTCATTGATTAATTAGGAATTGAAGCCAAAAGAAAAATCTCTAAGCAAGCGATTTTTGGATTGACTTTCTCTAAAACTACCTTGTCACTAATATTTGAAATCTCCTTCCTTTTAGGGTACAATGGTAGAAATGAATTTTTGAAAGGATCAGAATGAAAAAACTAGCAACCCTTCTTTTACTGTCCACTGTAGCCTTAGCTGGGTGTAGCAGCATTCAACGCAGTCTGCGTGGTGATGACTATGTTGATTCCAGTCTTGCTGCTGAAGAAAGCTCCAAAGCAGCTGCCCAATCTACCAAGGAATTAAATGATGCTTTGACAAACGAAAATGCCAACTTCCCTCAACTTTCCAAGGAAGTAGCTGAAGATGAAGCCGAAGTGATTCTCCACACAAGTCAAGGGGACATCCGTATCAAACTTTTTCCAAAGTTAGCACCTCTAGCAGTTGAGAATTTCCTAACTCATGCCAAAGAAGGATACTATAACGGCATTACCTTCCACCGTGTCATCGATGGCTTCATGGTTCAAACTGGAGATCCAAAAGGGGACGGTACAGGTGGTCAGTCCATCTGGCATGACAAGGATAAGACTAA
The DNA here is from genome assembly GCF_009496205.1 of Streptococcus mitis. GTDB lineage: Bacteria > Bacillota > Bacilli > Lactobacillales > Streptococcaceae > Streptococcus > Streptococcus mitis_BN. Next base: position 22,836 of record NZ_WIJO01000017.1, on the reverse strand, counting down.
AGATAAGGGAACTGGTTTCAAAAACGAGATTACTCCTTATCTCTATAACATCCGTGGTGCTCTTTCTATGGCTAATACTGGTCAACCAAACACCAACGGTAGCCAATTTTTCATCAACCAAAACTCTACAGATACCTCTGCTAAACTCCCTACAAGCAAGTATCCAAAGAAAATCATCGAAGCCTACAAAGAAGGTGGAAACCCTAGTCTAGATGGCAAACACCCAGTCTTTGGTCAAGTGATTGACGGTATGGATGTTGTAGATAAGATTGCTAAAGCCGAAAAAGATGAAAAAGACAAGCCAACTACTGCTATCACAATCGACAGCATCGAAGTGGTGAAAGACTACAATTTTAAATCTTAAAAACCAAAAAATACAGTATCCACATTCGGTACTGTATTTCTTTTATCCTCATTCTTAAGTTAAATTATTAAAATCCCAGATTTGGTCCATCCAGCCTTCATAGAAGTCTGGTTCGTGGCAGACCATAAGAATGGATCCCTTGTATTCTTTAAGAGCACGTTTGAGTTCATCCTTGGCATCCACATCCAAGTGGTTGGTTGGCTCGTCCAACACTAAAACATTGTTTTCACGATTCATCAAGAGACAAAAACGAACCTTGGCTTGTTCCCCACCTGACAAGACCTGAATTTGGCTTTCAATATGCTTGGTTGTCAAACCGCAACGAGCAAGGGCTGCACGGACTTCTGCTTGGTTAAGGGCAGGAAAGGCATTCCAGACAGCCTCTAGTGGTGTTTGGCGATTACCGCCTTCTACTTCCTGTTCAAAATAACCAAGTTCTAGATAATCACCGCGTTCAACTTCCCCAGCAATTGGCGGAATAATCCCCAAGAGAGACTTCAAGAGAGTTGTTTTCCCGATACCGTTGGCACCGATAATAGCAACCTTTTGATTGCGTTCAAAGGTAAGATTCAAAGGCTTAGTAAGAGGACGGTCATAACCAATTTGCAAATCCTTGGCTTGGAAGATAAAGCGCCCTGGCGTACGAGCCGGTTTGAAATCAAAGGATGGTTTTGGTTTCTCACTTTGGAGTTCGATAATATCCATCTTATCCAATTTCTTCTGACGAGACATGGCCATATTTCGTGTTGCAACACGCGCTTTGTTTCGAGCCACGAAGTCCTTGAGGTCCGCAATCTCTTTCTGCTGACGTTCGTAGGCAGCCTCTAGCTGAGATTTCTTCATAGCATAGACTTCTTGGAACTGGTAGTAGTCACCAGAGTATCGTGTCAACTGTTGATTTTCCACATGGTAGACAATATTAATCACATCGTTCAGGAATGGGATATCATGTGAAATAAGGACAAATGCATTTTCATAGTTTTGGAGATAGCGCTTAAGCCAATCAATATGCTCAGCATCCAAGTAGTTGGTCGGCTCATCCAACAGCAAGATATCAGGCTTTTCAAGGAGGAGTTTAGCCAAAAGTACCTTAGTTCTTTGCCCACCTGACAAAGAGGTTACATCTGTATCCATGCCAAAGTCCATGACACCAAGGGCACGCGCTACTTCGTCAATCTTAGCATCCAAGGTATAGAAATCACGACTCTCCAGACGGTCTTGAAGTTCTCCCACTTCTTCCATGAGAGCATCAACATCCGCTCCGTCTTCAGCCATTTCCATATAAAGGTCATTGATACGAGCTTCAGCTTTAAACAGCTCATCAAAGGCCGTACGGAGAACATCACGCACCGACTGCCCTTCAGCAAGGACGGAGTGCTGGTCCAAGTAACCAGCAGTCACATATTTAGACCACTCAACCTTCCCTTCATCTGGCAACATCTTACCAGTCACGATGCTCATAAAGGTTGATTTTCCTTCACCATTGGCACCGACCAGGCCGATATGTTCTCCCTTTAGGAGACGGAAGGACACATCTTCAAAAATTGCACGGTCACCAAAACCGTGACTCAAATTTTTAACTTCTAAAATACTCATTTTAATTCCTTATCTTGTTTTTATGTAATTGTTTATAGAGGAACCAAGCCAAATAGCCACCCAAGGTATTAGTCCACAAATCATCAATCTCAAAGACGCGATTAAAATCAAAGACAAAGTCCAAGACTAACTGCGTACACTCAATTCCAAGACTCACTAGAAAGCTAAAAAGTAGCACCTTTTTTGTTTTCCGCAAGTTTGGAAGGAGATAAAGGAGTTGGAAAACAAGAGGAAAAAGCAAGAAGACATTGAGGATATTTTGTAAAAAAATCCAAAATAATTGTCCTACATCACTCACTTCGCCCAGTTTCCAGAGAGAATTGAAAGGAGTCAAAAGAAAAACCAGGCGTCCAAGATGCTGAATACCTGGAGTTTCCACTCCCACGGGAGAATGTTCTTGAGGAGTAAAGCAAAAATAGACGATACAAATGCTATAGAAAATGACTCCCCAAACCAAAATATGATTATAAGTTTTCTTCATCATTAAGGATTGACTGCTGCGACTGCTTTCTGGCGGTCACGTTTCATTGTGTTAGAGCGCAATTGTCCACAAGCTGCATCAATATCTGTACCATGCTCTTGACGAACAACACAGTTGACCCCTTTTTTCTTAAGCGTATCATAGAAGGCCAGGACGCGCTCTTTAGGACTACGGCTATATTGGTCATGCTCACTAACTGGGTTATAAGGAATCAAGTTGACATAAGACAATTTCTTGATGTTCTTGAGCAATTCAGCCAATTCTAAGGCTTGTTCTACACCGTCATTTACTTCATTGAGCATGATATACTCAAAGGTTACACGACGATTGGTTGTTTCGATATAGTACTCAATAGCAGCAAAGAGTTTTTCAATCGGAAAGGCACGGTTAATCTTCATGATGCTTGAGCGCAGTTCATTATTAGGTGCATGAAGGGAAACGGCAAGATTGACCTGAACTCCTTCATTAGCAAAATCACGAATTTTATGGGCCAAACCTGAGGTTGAAACCGTAATGTGACGAGCACCGATGGCCATTCCCTTGTCATCATTGATAGTACGAACGAAATTCAAGACATTGTTGTAGTTATCAAATGGTTCACCAATTCCCATGACAACAATATGGCTGACGCGTTCGTCCTGACCACGCTCATCAAAGTATTTCTGAACCAGCATGATTTGCGCTACGATTTCTCCATTATTGAGGTCACGTTGCTTCTTAATCAAACCAGAAGCACAGAAGGTACAACCGATATTACAGCCGACCTGAGTGGTCACACAGACTGACAAACCATAGTGTTGACGCATGAGTACTGTCTCAATCAGCATTCCATCTGGCAATTCAAAAAGATATTTAACTGTCCCATCAGCAGACTCTTGAACGATACGTTGTTTCAAGGGATTGACCACAAACTGGTCATTAAGCTTAGCAATCAAATCCTTTGACAGGTTGGTCATCTCTTCAAATGACTGGACACGTTTACGGTAAAGCCATTCCCAAATTTGGTCTGCACGGAATTTCTTTTCTCCTTGCTCCAAAACCCATTCCTGCATGGTTTGACGTGTTAAACTATAAATTGACGGTTTCATTTCTTCTCCTTATTCTCTACTCACTTCTGACGAATGACAAAATGACGTTGCCCCTTGTCCTCTTTCTGAGAATGCTGGTCTTTCTGACGACGTCTATTTTTCTTATCTGCATTCGGTTTTCGTTTGGTTTGAGCCGGTTTCTTTCCTTTTCTAGAAGGTGGTTCTTCTTCCTTCTTACGCATTTTCTTGTCAAACGATGCTCGCTTAGGGGCTTCATTTTCTAAGACAAAATAGGCACAACCATAACTACAATACTCTAAAAGGTAGTCTTGTAAACGACTGATTTTTTCTAGTTTTTCTTCTGTTCGATCATCCTTGTAAAAACCTCGTAGGCGAAGCTGTTCGTTGCTCCAGTCTCCCACGATATAATCAAACTTGGTTAAGACTTCTGAGAAACGCTGATTAAAAGCCGTCACATCAAAGGCATCCTTGATATTTTCCACCAAGGAAAAAGCTATCCCTTCCGTTTCAACCTTGTCCCCGTGTAAATGAAACTCAGGACCAGGAAACTTGTTATAGTTGTATAATTCAGGTGCAATTTCTTTTCGCATAGATATCCTTTTTCCACGATTACTTAATACTTTATTCTACCATAATTTCTAGCAGTTAGCACGTTTCTCATAAAAATGAAAAAAGTCTGACGATTTTGTCAGACCAAATAATATAACCTTAAAAAGAGAAGAACAATTCTTCCCTCCAACTATCATTATTTAGCAGCTGCGTACAATTCATCTACTTTATTCCAGTTGATTACTGAGAAGAAAGCTTTAATGTAGTCAGGACGCACGTTGCGGTATTTCACGTAGTAAGCATGTTCCCAAACGTCCAAGCCCAAGATTGGTTTTTTACCTTCTGAGATTGGTGTGTCTTGGTTTGCTGTTGAAGTCACTTCAAGTTTACCTTCTTTGTTGACAACCAACCATGCCCAGCCAGAACCAAAACGAGTTGTTGCTGCTGCAGTGAAGGCTGCTTGGAAGTCTTCAAATGAACCAAATGTTGCATCGATTGCTGCTGCAAGTTCTGCTGAAGGAGCTGTTTTCTCAGGAGTCATCAATTCCCAGAAAAGAGCGTGGTTCAAGTGTCCACCACCATTGTTGATAAGCGCTTGACGGATATCAGCTGGGATAGATTCTACATCAGCAAGCAAGGCTTCAAGGTCTTCACCGATCTCAGGGTGTTTTTCAAGAGCTGCATTAGCATTGTTGACATAAGTTTGATGGTGTTTGTCATGGTGCAAGTGCATTGTTTCCGCATCGATGTATGGTTCCAAAGCGTCGTATGCATATGGAAGATCTGGTAAGATAATAGCCATCTGTAATACCTCTTTTTCTTTCTATATGAAAATGATAACGCAAACATTCACTTTTTTCAAGTTTTTTGCTTATAGATAAGAAATTCACTGAGATACTTTCGAATAAAATCAGCAAGAAACCCACGACAAGATAATCCTGACGCGGGTTAAAAAATTTTTCAGATAGTATCAATTGACCTGACTAGCAATCTGTAAGAGTGCCTTTTCAAAAAGGAAACCTTTTTCATAAAGACCTGTTTTAATCTGATAGTCTGTCTCAATCAAATAAGAAATAGCTTGCTTCAAAAAGCTCAAGGAAAGTCCTCGCGCATCTCTCAGCGCAAACTTGATTTGATATGGATTGGGATTGCGTCCGAGAAAGCTGCCTAAACTACTTGCAATCTGAGATTCTGTTTGGCCAGAGTCCGATAAAATTTTCACCTGAGTAAAAGTCCGAAATTGTCCTAGCATGACAGCTATGAGCTTAATTTCGTCTTCCCCTTGCAAGGTCAAGTCTCTAACCAAATCTCGCGCCTGGTTCATCTTTTTAGTCAGAATAAACTGAGTTAAATCAAAAATATTGTCCTGCAAGGTCTTGGGAATTGCCTCGACAATGTCCTTTTCCTCAATCACCCCATCTGACTTATAGGACTGTAAAAAGAGGAGATTTTTCTGGATTTCGCTAAATTGAAAACCCGACTTGATGAGGAGATTTTCAAAAGAATGATTGGTAAACTGCAGACCTTCTTTCTGACTCCACTTTTGGAAATACTGGCGCAATTCTTGTTCTTTGGCTTCTACTGCATCAAAGACCTTGGCATCACGCTTAAGTAATTTAACCAACCGTCTTTTACTATCCAGCTTTCCTTCTGCAAAGATTAACAACTTGGTTGTTGGTGAAGGATTGTCAAGGTATTCCTCAAATGACTTAAGCTCATCATCTGTCAAAAAGCGTTTTTTAGCAGTCGTGATATCGACAAAATGATCCAATATCACGATTTTCTCATCTGCAAAGAAAGGAAGGCTGACCAACTCCAGTTCTACATCTTTGTAAACTACTTCTTTCATATCAAAGTAGGCAAAGTTGAGGTCAGCAGAATCATAACCAATCTGTTTCAATACTTGACTCTTCATAACTTCAAACTGACCCTGATCTGTCCCTGTAAATAGGCTCAGACTAGGTAAATTTGATAAAGTCAACTTCTGACTTTCTTCAATAGCTAGCATCGTCTCTCCTTTCTTCTGATTTTTTAATGAATTTAATCAATATAGCGCAATTTCCCACGGAAATCTTCTAGGCTCTCGTACCCTTTTTCCGCCATGATTGCCTTCAGTTCATTAGTAATGCGGTCAAAAGCACCGACGCCTTCTTTGTGAAGAGTTGTTCCCACCTGCACCATACTTGCTCCACAGAGGATATGTTCAAAGGCATCACGACCGCTCAGAACGCCACCTGTTCCGATAATTTGGATTTGAGGGTTTAAGCGTTGATAAAAGGCGTGAACATTGGCTAGAGCAGTCGGTTTGATGTACTCTCCCCCAATCCCGCCGAAACCATTTTTAGGACGAATAACGACGGACTCATCTTCTATATAAAGGCCGTTTCCGATAGAGTTGACGCAGTTGACAAACTTAAGAGGATACTTATTGAAAATAGCTGCCGCTTGGTCAAAGTGAACAATATCAAAATATGGTGGTAATTTAATTCCAAGAGGTTTGGTGAAGTAGGCAAATACCTCTGCCAAAATCCGGTCTGTTGTCTCAAAATCATAGGCAATCTGAGGTTTACCTGGAACATTTGGACAGGAGAGGTTTAGCTCAGTCAGACCACGAAACTCACTCTCTTGGACTTTTTTCAAGATAGTATGGGTTTCCTCTGGAGACATGCCAACTAGAGATAAGAAGAAAGTCCGGTTCGGCTCTTTTTCCTGCAGATCCAAAAGATAGTCCAAATAATAATCTAAGCCATTATTCGGTAATCCCATAGAGTTGATAGAACCAAGGGGAACATCTTGATAGCGTGGCTCAGGATTTCCCTGACGAAAGTCCAAGGTCGCTGTCTTGGTCACAAAGGTTCCTGCCGCTGAGTTTTTAACCCCTTCCAGCTCCTCTATCGTCATACAAGCCACACCTGCTGCATTCATCAAGCAATTGTCAAACTCAAAACCAGCAATTTGTGATTTTGTTGATACCATGATTCTGATCCTCCAGATTCCTTTTATTGCTAATATTATACCATATTTTCAGATTTTCTCTTTGAGAAAGATATTTACAAGAAAAAGGTTCGTTTTTTATCTATTTTCAAAAAGTCTCAAAACTAAATTGATAGAATTTTTAGAAAATTTTTGTTTTTCTCTTTACAGTTAAAAAAAATTCTGCTATAATGACACACATAATTAAATTAGAATTTAAGGAGAACGATATGACATCTGCTAAAGAATATATCCAAAGCGTGTTTGAAACTGTAAAAGCTCGTAACGGGCACGAGGCTGAATTCCTCCAAGCTGTTGAAGAATTTTTCAACACTTTGGAACCTGTATTTGAAAAACACCCTGAGTATATCGAAGAAAATATCTTGGCACGTATTACTGAGCCAGAGCGCGTGATTTCTTTCCGTGTTCCTTGGGTTGACCGTGATGGAAAAATTCAAGTAAACCGTGGTTACCGTGTTCAATTCAACTCAGCTGTTGGACCATACAAAGGCGGACTTCGTTTCCATCCAACTGTTAACCAAGGGATTTTGAAATTCCTCGGATTTGAACAAATCTTCAAAAACGTCTTGACTGGACTTCCAATCGGTGGAGGTAAAGGTGGATCAGACTTCGATCCTAAAGGTAAAACAGATGCTGAAGTGATGCGCTTCTGCCAAAGCTTCATGACTGAATTGCAAAAACACATCGGACCATCACTTGACGTACCTGCTGGTGATATCGGTGTTGGTGGACGTGAAATTGGTTACCTTTACGGTCAATACAAACGCCTTAACCAATTTGATGCTGGTGTCTTGACTGGTAAACCTCTTGGATTTGGTGGTAGCTTGATTCGTCCAGAAGCAACTGGTTACGGTTTGGTTTACTACACTGAAGAAATGCTTAAAGCTAACGGCAACAGCTTTGCTGGTAAGAAAGTTGTTATCTCAGGTTCTGGTAACGTAGCTCAATACGCTCTTCAAAAAGCAACTGAACTTGGTGCAACTGTTATCTCTGTCTCTGACTCAAATGGTTATGTCATCGATGAAAATGGTATCGACTTCGATCTTTTAGTAGATGTTAAAGAAAAACGTCGTGCTCGTTTGACTGAGTATGCCGCTGAAAAAGCAACTGCAAGCTACCACGAAGGTTCTGTTTGGACTTACGCTGGAAACTATGACATTGCGCTTCCATGTGCTACTCAAAACGAAATCAACGGTGAAGCAGCTCAACGTTTGGTTGCTCAAGGAGTTATCTGTGTATCTGAAGGTGCCAACATGCCAAGTGACCTTGATGCCATCAAAGTTTACAAAGAAAATGGTATCTTCTACGGACCTGCCAAAGCTGCCAACGCTGGTGGTGTAGCCGTTTCAGCCCTTGAAATGAGCCAAAATAGCCTTCGCCTCTCATGGACTCGTGAAGAAGTTGATGGACGTCTCAAAGACATCATGACAAACATCTTCAACACAGCTAAAACAACTTCAGAAACATACGGTCTTGATAAAGACTACCTTGCAGGAGCTAACATTGCTGCCTTTGAAAATGTAGCAAATGCTATGATTGCACAAGGTATTGTTTAAGATTCATTTGCTCAATCCTCAATCACTCTGATTGGGGATTTTTATATTGGGTTCAAAAAAACTCACCATTAACAGTGAGTTTTAACATCAGAATTTATTTTACTTTCATTAAGGCAGATGACAAACATTCAACAATTTCATCAACTACTTCATCTATGTTTATAGTTCCTTCATCATTCAACATCATGGGAATAAGATAAGAAAAACTCAATGCTAAAATGTATCGAACAATTCTTTCATTTGACCAATTTAGAATAAGTCCTTTTTCTTTAAATTGATTCAAAACAGGGCTAATTGGTTCTATTATAGATTGAACAATAATATTTCCTAACTGGATAGAAAGATTTTGATCAATAAAAGAACGCCCCAAGAGAATTTTAACATGCATTTGATTCTCCTGAATGAAAAAGAGCCTATCTCTAACAATACTTTTTAAAAAGAAGGGAAAAGTTTCTTGATCTACTGTGAATTTCTTTTCTGAGAAATCCGCAATCACTTCTGGAATAACCTGTTCTAGAAAAGTAGATAAAATGACTTCTAAAATACCTTCCTTTGTTTTAAAGTAACTAAAAACAGTTCCTTCTGACACTCCAGCGCGTTCGGCAATAAGGCTGGACGTTGTATTCTCAAATCCAATTTCTGAGAATAATTTTAAGCTTGATAATAATACTCGACGTTGTTTCAAGCTCAAGTTGCTAACTTCTAACGTCTGAGCATACTTTTGTTCTAAACTTTCCATCGCTAGCACCTCTCTTCTACTCTCTTACTTTTACGACTTTTTTGCCTCGACTGTGTCCCATTTTCAGACTACGATAGGCTTCTCTAACTGACTTTAGAGAAAAGTCATACACTTGATCAATTTTCAGCTGAATCTTCCCGTCTGAGACCATTTCAGCTAAAGTGCTAAAATCATCATATGTGGAATGTCTCGGACCAGTAAACTGAGCACCTTTTATCATAACATAGGGTGAAGGTACTAATGTCCCAATAGCTGTCCCCTTCAAGCCTAAACTAAAAGCCAATCTAACATAATCAGATCCATAACAATCCAAAAATTTTGTAATAGGCGTTGGACTAGCTGATAGAAGAGCCTTCTTGATATTCTCTTCGTAACTTACTGGTATAGCACCTAAAGACTTCAGATACTCTGCATTTTTCTTACTTGCTATTCCAATCACTGTCGCCCCCTTAGCAACTGCATACTGTACTGCAATACTTCCAATACCTCCTGCTGCAGCTGAAATAACAACAGTATCTCTTGAATTTAAACCGATTCTTCTAAAAGCCCCACCCACAGTTAGAGCAGCTACTCCCATAGTAGCTGCGTGAGTCATGTCGATCATCTCTGGTTTCAATACAATTTCTGATTCATTGACACAAATTTCTGTTGCTAAAGCTCCCCTATTAGTTCCCAAACCAGGATCGCTAATCATTGTTCCAAACACCTTATCTCCTACTGAAAACCTAGTTACTTCATTTCCAACTTCTGTAATATCTCCAGAAAAATCTCTCCCCACACCTCTTGGAAATAAAGATGATTTAGATTCAAACCAACGACTTGGTTTCCTTAATTTCGTTATAAAAGATAGAAATCGAAGGGGTTTCGCTCCCTCAAAAGTTTTATAATCAATAGGATTTAAACCAACAGCATGAACTTCTACTCTCACCTGATTTACCTCCAAGGCTGTAGAGTCTATCTTCAGCAAATCCAAGACCTCTTCGTTACCGAAACGACTGTACTCTATTGCTTCAACAACCATTTTCTTTACTCCTTAATTTCACAAAAATTGAGTGAACACTCATTTTTATAAATTATACTCTTAATTTGTAAGAAAATCAATATTATCGTTTGATAACGATTTATGACATGATACAAATATCTATCATTTCGATTTACCAATATGATTCTTTCAATCTAACTCTCCTCACTTTTAAAGATTCCTTTCCCTTTTTTGCCCCATGTAATAAAAAAATAAAAACCGCTACTCCTAAGAATAGCGGTTTAATCATGTTTTTAAGCTACTAATGTAGTTACTCTATTATTTAAGAGTAACTGAAGCTCCAGCTTCTTCCAATTTAGCTTTGATTTCTTCAGCTTCTGCAGTTGCAACGCCTTCTTTAACAAGTGCTGGTGCACCGTCAACAAGTTCTTTAGCTTCTTTAAGACCAAGACCAGTGATTTCACGTACAACTTTGATAACGCCAACTTTTTTGTCGCCTGCAGATGTCAATTCAACGTCGAATGAATCTTTAGCAGCACCAGCGTCAGCAGCACCAGCTGCAGCAACAGCTACAGGAGCAGCTGCAGTTACACCAAATTCTTCTTCGATAGCTTTTACAAGGTCGTTCAATTCAAGGATTGAAGCTTCTTTAATTTCAGCAATAATGTTTTCAATGTTCAATGCCATTGTTATTTCCTCCAAATATGTTTTAAATTTATAATAGATTTTCGTAGCTAGGCTACGCTGCGTAGCTTAAGATTAAGCTGCGTCTTCTTTGTTGTCTGCAACCGCTTTGACTGCAAGAGCAACGTTGCGCACTGGCGCTTGAAGTACAGAAAGGAGCATAGAAAGAAGTCCTTCGCGGTTTGGAAGAGTTGCAAGAGCAAGAATCTCTTCTTTAGATGCGACAGCGCCTTCGATTGCACCACCTTTGATTTCAAGTGCTTCAGCGTTTTTAGAAAAGTCGTTCAAGATTTTCGCTGGTGCGATAACATCTTCGTTAGAAAATGCTACTGCAGATGGTCCAACAAATACAGATGCAAGATCTTCAAGACCAGCTTTTTCAGCTGCACGACGCAAGATTGAGTTTTTAATCACTTTATACTCAACTTCGCTTCCACGAAGCTCACGACGAAGAACTGTATCTTGCTCAACTGTCAAACCACGAGCGTCTACAACGACGATAGATGTAGCAGCTTTCATTTTTTCAGCTACTACGTCAACTAGTTCCGCTTTTTTAGCAATAATTGCTTCACTCATTAGTGTGTTCACCTCCGTTATTATTTTGCTTGGGGAATTTTTCCAAAAGAAAAACGCGCCCAAACCTAGACACGAAAGTACAATACGCTTCTTTTTACATGATACGTTTTGTCCTCGGTAGGATATTTATGAGTCGAGCTCCCCTACTGTCTTAGGCAGTTTTTTCAAACCGTATATAAGTATAGCATAGTCAAAAAAAGAATGCAAGATTTTTGCAAACTTTTTTTAAAATTTTTTCGTGATTTTTCTTTTAAAGTTCTACTGTTAGGACTTGACCTTGCTTAACAACCTGTTCTCCGCCGATATAGACATCATCTACATCACTGGACTTGACAGCATAGACTAGGTGAGAGAGCATATTTTCTTGGGGTTGAAGATGAATTTTCCCTTGTGGTTGAATAACGAGAAAATCTGCCTCTTTACCTACTTCCAGACTTCCTATCTGTTCTTCCATTCCTAGGACCCTAGCTCCTTCGATTGTCAGTGCCTTAAGAGCTGTTTCGATTGGAAACTGGCTGGCATCTCCACTCTTCATTTTCTGTAAGAGAGCTGCTGTTCGTCCTTCCTCAAACATATCAAGGTTGTTGTTGGAAGCAACTGAATCTGTCGCAATTCCCACAGCCACTCCTGCTTTTTGCAGTTGGATGATGGGAGCAATCCCTGATGCCAATTTGAGGTTACTGATAGGATTGTGGGCGATAGCCACGTGAGAAGTTGCTAAGCGTTCAATTTCTAGCTCATTTAATTCGACCCCATGAGCAAAGACAGACGGATGATCTAAGTAACCCAGTTCTTCAAGAAAGGCGAGGGGGCGTTTGCCGTATCGTTTCAGGATAATTCCTGACTCCTCCTTGGTCTCCGCCACGTGGATATGGATTGGAATAGCAAGCTCTTTTGCCATGTCTAAACTTTCTTCCAGCAAGTCTCTATCACAGCTGTAGGGAGAATGTGGGGCTACCATCACCTTGAAATTTGGATTTTTATATCCAATAATTTCCTCAATGATTGCTCGAGTTCTGCTTATGGTCTCAGCAGTTGTCTCTGCCTCTGAAGAAAAAAGAGTCGGTGAGAAATAACAACGCATCTTGGAAGTTTTCACTGCCTTATAAATCCGTTCAATATCCACACCATTGGGATTATACATATCGTTAAAGGTTGTTGTTCCCGACTGGAGCATCTCTATCATAGCTTCTTTAACCGCTCTTGTAGTCACGTCGGGAGTAAATCCTGCTTCTGCTGGCCAGATATAGTCATTAAGCCATTCATGGAGATTGCTATCATCTCGAATTCCTCGCAAGCCTGTCATAGCAGAGTGGGTATGGCAATTGACCAAACCAGGCATAATCCAGGCTCCCTGATAGTCTATAATCTGCTCAGCTTGCTCTAAAATCTCTGACTTCTCTTGACCAACATAGACGATTTGAGAATCCTTAACGGCTAAGATTCCATCTAGATAAACATGGAAATCTTGGTCACAAGTCACGATATTTACATGCTGAAAGACTTTCATTCTAGGCTCCTTTTCTAAAAGACAATTTATACTCAAATTCAAACCACGTCAGCTTCACCTTGCCGTAGGTATATGTTACTGAGTCTTATCTACAACCTCAAAGCAGTGCTTTGAGCAACCTGTGGCTAGCTTCCTAGCTTGCTCTTTAATTTTCATTGAGTATTACAGTGAATAATTTTTCTAGCTATTGTAACAAAAAAGTCACCCGAAGGCAACTTTTTTCGTCCATAAACTTTCAAAAGAGAATGGATTATTCAGAGCTAAAAGCGGCAGCTTGCTGCATATGGTAATACTTGCCCTTTCGAGCCATGAGATCCTGATGATTACCATGCTCCACGATGTCACCATCCACCAAGACAAGAATCAGATCCGCATCCTGAATGGTAGACAAGCGGTGGGCAATGATAAAGCTTGTACGCCCCTTCATGAGTTTTGCAAAGGCATCCTGAACCAGCACTTCTGTCCGCGTATCAATGGAAGAAGTCGCCTCGTCTAAGATAAGAATCTTTGGAATAGCCAGAAAGACTCGGGCAATTGTCAAGAGCTGTGCTTGACCGACAGAGAGAGATTCTCCTGCATTTTCCAACTTGGTATCATATCCTTGTGGCAACTGTTGGATGAAAAAGTCCGCATTGGCTGCTTTGGCAGCAGCAATCACTTGCTCCCGACTAGCATCAGGATTGCCGAAGGCAATATTGTCATGAATGGTCCCTTGCTTGAGCCAGGTTTCCTGTAGCACCATGCCAAACTGCTGGCGTAAAGAGGCACGACTATAGTCATAAATGGAACGACCATCCAGCAAGATAGCTCCAGAGTTAATGGGATAAAAACGCATGAGGAGATTGATAAGAGTTGACTTGCCAGCACCTGTCGGACCAACGATGGCTACCTTACTACCAGCTGGAATATCAATAGATAAATCCTTAATCAAAATCTTTTCAGGATGATAGCCAAAAGAGACATGTCTAAAAGAAATAGCTCCCTTAACTTGGTCACTGGTCAACTCTTCCTTACCACTTTCAGCTACCTCAGGACTCTCTAAGACTCCATAAACACGCTCTGCACAAGCGAGAGCACTTTGCAACTCGGCTAAAACAGAAGAAATATCATTAAAGGGCTTGGTGTACTGTTGGACATAGTTCAAAAAAGTCACTAAACGACCGATGGTCAAGGTAGAGCCTATCATGATACGATAAGCTCCCACTCCAGCTAAAAGTGCGTAAATGAGTGCATTTACAAAGCGAGTCGAAGGATTGACCGTTGAAGAATAAAAGATGGCTGACTGAGAATAGCCTGCGTAATTGGCATTCGCCTCGTGCAGCCTTTGGATAAACTCTGTTTGAGCATTGAAAGACTGGATAATAGTCTGCTGGCTAAGAGATTCTTCAATCAACTGAGTCTGAATTCCCCTCGTCTCCGTTTGCTTCTGGAAGAGATGATAGGATCGTTTGGCAATAAAACGTGAAATCACCATAGACAGTGGCGTCAACAGCAAGACCAAGAGGGTCATGAGGAGATGAATTTGTAGCATAGCTAGAATACTAACCAAAATCATCAAGAGACCAATGAAAAATTGGTTAAAAATCATGGTCAAACCAGCTGCCAGCTGTTCTATGTCTGTGGTCACACGACTAACCATCTCTCCACTTCCTTGCCGATCCACAAAAGCAATCGGTAAACAATGGAGCTTATGGATGATTCGTTCTCGCAAGTCTTTGGTATAAGAGAAGATTAGGCGATTATAAAGAAGAGGATTGGCCCATTGTACCAGAGTATTTCCTATGACTACCAAAATCATCTGGAGGAAAATCTGCCAAAAAACTGGTGAAGAACCAGCCACTAGGACCTGGTCGATGACCTGCCCAATCAAGATAGGTAGGTAAATCGATAAGCCAACTTGGGCAATGGTTCCTAAAAAGGCTAGGAAAAGGAGGAAGGGATGACTGGCTAAATCTATGGCCAAACGTTTGAGCGTCTGGTTTGCAGTTTGTCGTCTCATATTAGTCCTCCTTTCCATGTTGGGATGCATTTATTTCACGATAAACTTGACTAGTTTGCATCAATTCCTCGTGCTTGCCAATAGCTAGGAGCTCACCTTTTTCCAAGAGGAGAATCTGGTCAGCCAACTGAAGTGTCGAAGTCCGTTGAGAAATCAAGATTAAGCTCGTATTTGGCAAATTTTCTCGAATAGCTTTCAAGAGCTTGGACTCGGTGATGGTATCCAGTGCTGAGGTCGCATCATCTAGGATGAGAAATGGTGCTTGGCGCAAGACTGCACGTGCAATAGACAGCCTTTGTTTTTGTCCACCTGAAAAATTTCGCCCTCCTGCTTCAACTACAGCATCCAAGAGACCTTCCTTTTCACTGACAAAATCCTTGGCTTGCGCGATTTCTAAGGATTGCCAGAGTTCTTGATCAGATAGTTCTTGATTGAAACCCAAAGTCAAGTTGGAACGAATGGTTCCCTTAAAGAGTTCGACTTTTTGAGGCACATAGGCAATCCAAGACCGCCACTGCTCAAGATTACGAGGACTACGTCCATCTCGATAAAGGTCAATGCTTCCCTTGTCTGCTAGATAAAGTCCAAGTAGGACTTGCACCAAGCTTGATTTACCAGAACCTGTTCCCCCAATAATACCAAGGATTTGCCCCTGCTTCATATCAAAGGAAATATCTCTCAGAGAAGGCTGGGCCGCATCAGGATAGGTAAAGGTCAATTCTTGAACTTGTAAAACCTGCTCGCTGGTAGCTTGCTTTTGTTCTAACTCTGAATGGATATCCTCTGGAGCTTCAGAAAAGACTTCCTCGATTCGCTTGGCTGAGATATAGGACTGGTTAAGAGAATTGATCAGCATGGCGAGCTTAACCAATTCCACCAAAATTTGTAAGAGATAGTTGATAAGGGCAATCAGGGCACCCTGACTGAGTAAACCTCCTTGAATTGAAATATAGCCCTGCCAAATGATAACGAGGAGGGTTCCATTCACAATCAGATAGGTCAGAGGGGTTAATAAACTAGACCAGAAACCCGTCTTTTCTTGCAATCTAGCATAGACTTGGTTAAGGGTTTGAAAAATCTGTAACTCTCGTTTTTCTTGACCAAAAGCACGAATGACCCACATGCCTTGTAATTGCTGGCGCGTTTCCTGAACCAGTTGGTCCGTTTTCTTTCTGAGACTGCTGTAGAGAGGGTTAACCAATCGAGAGAGCCCTACAATGACGATTGTCAAAATGACAACCATGACTAAGAACCAGAAAGTCAGTTCAGATGAGATTCGATAGGCCATAAAAATGGCTCCAAAAACGATAATAGGTGCTCGTAAAAAGAGGCGCAGAAATTGATTAATACCAGTCTGAATCTGATAGGTATCCGAAGTCAAGCGAGTCACCAAGCTAGAAGTTGTCAAACGGTCTCTGCTGTCCTTAGGCAAGGAAAGAATATGTCGATAGAGGTCGTTTGTCAATTCCTTGGCAAAACCCACCGCAGCCTTGGCTGAGTAGAATTGGGCTATTAAGGCCACTACAACACCAATCACTGCAAAGATAAGGAGTAGGCCAATCTGCATCCATAGATGCCCTTGATCTCTCTGGGGCAAGGATTGGTCAACAATCCCTGCAATCACCATGGGAACCAGGAGCTCAAAAACAGCTTCTAGTAGCTTGAACAAGGGTGCCAAAATCGATTCCTTGATGTAGGGTTTAAAGTAAGATAGTAAGTGTTTCATAAATCCCTTCTATTTTCTAAAATGAAGAAAGTGGGAAGCTCCCACCCTCTCAATTTTATTTGTTTAAGTATGGCAATAGATAGCCATATCCTGCTTCGTCCATCTCATCCTTGGCCACAAAGCGCAAGGAGGCAGAATTGATACAGTAACGAAGGCCACCTAACTCCCGCGGTCCATCTGTGAACACATGACCCAAGTGAGCATTTCCTGACCGAGAACGAACTTCGATTCGCTCCATTCCATGACTCAGGTCTTTGTAGTAGTGAATCAATTCCTTGGAAATTGGACGACTAAAGCTTGGCCAACCACAACCTGAAGCAAACTTATCCTTCGCAAAGAAGAGTGGCTCACCCGTCGTAATGTCTACATAAATACCCTCTTCAAAGGTTTGATCAAAGGCATTGGTAAATGGAGCCTCTGTAGCAGCTTCTTGGGTGACACGATAGGACTCTTCAGTCAAGCTTTTTTTCAATACCTCTTGACTAGGCTTTTCATAGTGAGAGGCATCAATCAATGGCTTCTCAGCATCGGTCACATCGATATGACAGTAACCGGAAGGATTCTTCTTGAGATAGTCTTGGTGGTAGTCTTCAGCCAGAATGTAGTGGCGAAGTTTCTCCACCTCTACTGCAATCTTTCGACCCAACATGCGCTCCTGCTCCTGTACCACTGTATAGATAGCTGGCAAGTCTGCTTCATCTTGATAATAAATCCCTGTTCGATATTGGCGACCACGGTCATTCCCTTGTTGATTAATCGATAAAGGATCGATGACTCGGAAATAATAAAGCAAAATTTCTCTGAGTGACACTACCTTCTCATCGTAAATCACTTGAACCGTTTCTGCATGGTCTGTTTCCTTGAGTAGCTGGTAATTGGTCGTTTCAACTTGGCCATTAGCGTAGCCAACACTGGTTGTTAATACGCCTGAAATTCGTGAAAAATACTCCTCTAGGCCCCAAAAACAACCACCTGCTAGATAAATTTCTGCCATCTTTATTTCTCCTTTATCAAGTTTTTAACTAATACTCTTCGAAAATCTCTTCAAACCACGTCAGCTTACATCTGCAGCCTCAAAACAGTATTTTGAGCTAACTTCGTCAGTTTCATCTACAACCTCAAAACCATGTTTTGAGCAACCTGCGGCTAGCTTCCTAGTTTGTTCTTTGATTTTCATTGAGTATAAACTTCTTTTCAAAAAAAGGATAGGAAGCCCTCTGGTCGAAAGTTTCCCCATCCTATCTTCTATTCTTTATTTTGATTCTACACGGACACCTTGGGTATCAACTTTCAAATCATGCAGTTTGCCTTTGAAGGGTTGCTTTTCCAATTCTGCCTTAATCGCCGGCATCTTGTCATGAGAAGCCAAGACCATCACTGTTGGTCCGGCACCAGAGAGGTAGGTTGCATAGGCACCATTATCTTTAGCTACGTGCTTAATCGTAGCAAATTCTCTCACTAAGTCCTGACGGTAACGCTCGTGGAAGAGGTCTCCCTCGATTGCTTGTCCAGCTGTCACCATATCTCCTGCCAACAAGGCTGCGACAGCTACATTGGCGATAGAACTGGCAGCGACAGCTTCCTTGTAGGACAATTTCTTAGGCAAGACACCACGGCTATCTCGAGTGCGTAATTCATAGTTGGGAATGTATGCTAGGAAATCACATTTTGGGAAGTCTGCCACAATCGCAGAGACTTGCCCGTCAACGGAACTTGCAATAACGAGATTACCATAGATAGCTGGAGCCACATTATCAGGATGTCCTTCAATCTTGGTCGCCAACTGCAACTTTTCATGGTCTGATAAGTTGAGATTCCCCAGTTGGTTGGCTAGTTCAATCCCAGCAACAATAACCGAGCTAGAAGAACCCAAACCACGCGCCAAGGGAACATCACTGGTCATTTTCAAACGTCTTGGTTGCAAGTCTGGTACAATTTGCAAAGCAATCTTGAGCAAGAGATTACGCTCGTCATGTGGAATCCATTTACCAATCTGGTGTTCAATCAGCCACTCATCTCGTTCTTCGCAGACCTCAATTTGAAGATACTTGGTTACAGCTACACCGACCGAGTCAAAACCTGGCCCAATATTGGCACTGGTTGCAGGTACAATAATTTTCATCTTATTCTCCTAGCACCTTGAAGGTATTCAAGAGGTCGAATTCTAAAACCTTCTTCAATTCAGCTGAAACATTTTCAAGTTGGGCTTTATTAATCTTATGTGTAATGATGACGACACGCGCCTTGTCACCATCTTTTCCATCTTGGAGAATTTGCTTGAAGGAAATATCTTGAGCATTGAAGATTTCAGCCAATTTCAAGACCTGACCTTTTGAGTCTGGAGCCAAGATTGAGAAGTAGTAGTTTGCTTTAACATCCTCAGGATTTGCCAAGACCAAGTCACGGCTGTATTCGTTGAAATCTTTACCAATGGTTCCATCATTCAAGCGACGAACGATACGGACAATATCCGCCACAACACTTGTCGCAGTTGGTTTTTGACCAGCACCTGGTCCATAGTACATAGACTCACCAATACCGATAGATTCTACAAAGACAGCGTTCATTACGCCATTCACACTGGCAAGTGGGTGTGCTTTAGGTAGGAAGGTTGGAGTTACTTCTGCAGCAATTCCTGAAGGAGTTTCCTCGATTGAACCAACCAATTTCACTACATAGCCAAGTTCTTGAGCTACAGCTACGTCTTCTGGTGTGATGTTGCGGATTCCTTTGTGGGCTACATCGTCAAATGCAACCTTCATGCCAAAGGCAAATTGGCTCAAAATCACCATCTTGTAGGCTGCATCAATCCCATCTACGTCATTTGTAGGGTCACTTTCTGCAAATCCTAGACGTTGCGCTTCGGCAAGAGCATCATCGTAAGACCAGCCTTCTTCCACCATCTTGGTCATCATGAAGTTGGAAGTTCCGTTGACCACGCCAAGCACGCGCGTGATTTTATCAGAAGCCAAGGAATTTGCCAAGGTACGAAGAATTGGAATCCCACCAGCTACTGCTGCTTCATAGTAAAGTGCTACCTTATTAGCTTTAGCGATTTCTAACAATTCTGCACCATGGACAGCCAAAAGGTCCTTGTTAGCAGTAACAACGTGTTTTCCAGCTTCCA
This sequence comes from Streptococcus mitis, assembly GCF_009496205.1. GTDB lineage: Bacteria > Bacillota > Bacilli > Lactobacillales > Streptococcaceae > Streptococcus > Streptococcus mitis_BN. Next base: position 2,904 of record NZ_WIJO01000017.1, on the reverse strand, counting down.
AGGCACGAGTGATAAAGGTTTTAGCTGGTTCGATACGCCCCATCAATTCCACTACGATCGTAATGTCTTGGTCTGATAAAATGTCATCCACATTGGTTACAAAGTTAAAGTCATTCCCTGCTGCAAGCAAGCGATTCTTTTCATCTTCATCCTTGACCAATACCTTAGCAACTTCAATCTCTGAATGTGCTGATTGATTGATTTTTTCTCCATTTTCCTTTAGGAGGAAAGGCACACCACTTGCAACGGTACCAAATCCTAGTAAAGCAATTTTAACTGTCATGTTTGTCTCCTCGAAATTTTCTAATATAGCCATTATAACAGAATTTTGTGAAAATTCCTATCATAGTAATTCACTATTTCAGTATAGAAAAGAAAAAACGAATCAAACGATTCGCTCTTCTTAAAATCTAGAAATAGCTTTCCAGAAATGATTATCCAATCTTTTGTAGATTGAGCACTGCATCATGATTCATCAAGACTTGACCATACTCCTGCAAGACTGAACGACTGATATCACTATCGTCCGCAAACTCACGCATACGAGCCAACAGCCAAGCTGGATATGGACTTGGATGATTTTCAATATCCACTAAAATGGTCAAATAATAGCGCTCATTCATCTTGTAGAGTTCAGAAGTTTCCATCTCAAAAGTCACTGTCTGGGCAAAAGCCACCAAGTCAGCCAACTTAGCAAAAGAAAGGATGTAGTAGATGTAAGGCTCTTTCTTGCTCTCAACTTCTTGTTCAGCCTGTTCCTGCTCTTCTTCCTTGGCTTCGACTTGCTCTAGAGATTGAATGGCTTCGATATCATCCTTAGTTTTGTCCGCGATACTTTTTTCCAGGGTTTTGATAAATTCATCTGGCGACATTTGAGCCAATTCTTCCATGTCTGGCAAATCCGATAAGTCTTCAAAATCTAGATTTTGGTCAATCTTGGACTTGGTAACAAATACGTCCACCTTATCCGGTTTTGGAGTCACACGGAAGCTCAACATACCTGTATCCAAAAAGCTATCAGGCATCTCTAACTCATCCAAGATGGCATAAAAGAACTCTTCTGTTTTTTCTTGAGGAACGAGAAAGTCAGCAATCTCCATGCCTCGATCCATCAAATCCTCTAAAGACATCGTGATTTTTAAAGTTGTATCACTGATTTGTTTCATTTTCATTGCTAGTAACCTCATACTTTCAGTTCTATCTATTATACTAGATTTTTACGATTTTATCAAAAGAATGAAGCGAGAATGTGATATAATACTAGAGACCATTTTACAATACAAGAAAGAAAGTACAATGAAAAATATAAAAGTTAATGCACTGGCTAGCTTGCTAGTCAATGTTCTCAATATCGTTTTTCCGCTGATAACCAATCCCTATCTAACACGGATTCTCAGCAAATCCAACTACGGTTATTTCAATACTGCTAATACTTGGGCAAGTTTTGTCATACCACTAGCTGCTTTTGGAATCTACAACTACGGGATTCGTGCTATCAGTAAGGTCAAGGATGATAAGAATAAAATCAACTATGTCTTTTCTAAGTTGTTTTATATCTCAGTTTTCACCTCTCTCCTGACGACTGGTATCTACTTCCTCTTTATCTTCTTTGACACCAGCATTGAGAACCTGAAAGTCCTTTACTACATCCTAGGAGCTCAGGCACTCTTCCAATTCCTCAATATCGAATGGATGAACGAGGCTTATGAAAACTATGCCTTCATCCTTTACAAGACATTGATTATTCGGATTACCATGCTGGTCGCCATCTTTGCCTTTGTCAAAACTGCTGATGATATCGTTCCTTATGCTATCGTCATGACAGCGACAACTATCCTCAACTACCTCCTTAGTTTTCTTTGGATCAAGAGAGAAATTTCCTTTATCAAAATTGGTTTCATCGAGTTAGCTAAGGCTTCTAAACCACTCTTTACTATGCTTCTCTTGGCAAATGCCAATATGCTTTATACCTTGCTAGATAGAATGTTTATCACCAAGGGACCAGATGAAAACTATATTTCTTATTATACAATTGCCTATAGCATCGTTATGCTGATTGCAGGTGTCTTAAGTGGAGCTATCAGTGTCAGCATTCCACGTCTCGGCTACTACCTCGGGAAAAAGGATTACAATTCTTATAATTATCTTGTAAATCAAGCAGCATCATTATTCTATTTTCTCATGATTCCAACTAGTTTTGGGATTATGATTTTGGGAAAGTACGCAACGGTTATCTACTCTTCTGAAAAGTATCTTGAGGCAGGTATCGTGACCAGCGTCTTCGCCTTTCGAACCATTATCTGGGCTATTGAATTGATTCTTGGTAAGCAAATTATCTTTATCAATGACCACGAGAACCGCTTGACCGCTTTCTACTTTGCTGGTGGGGGAGCAAATCTCCTCTTCAACTGTATCTTGTATATCAATAATATTTTTGCCCCTGAGTATTATATTGCTACTACCATTATTGCGGAAGCCATCGTTGTTCTCTTAGAAATTCATTTTATTAAGAAACATCAACTAATTAATTTAAAAGAAATCTTTATGACCTTAACACGTTATAGTCTCATATCCCTTGGATTTATCCCAATCTTCTATATTTTCAAGATGACTTTCCAAATCAGTTCCTATACGGTGAACCTCAATATGATTCTCATGGTTCTCTCTACCATAGCTACTTGTGGAATCTACTATCTCTTAACACTCTTTCTCACTAAGGATAAAACACTTCACTATGCACTGAACCTAGTATTAGCTAAGATCATAAGAAACTAAAAGGGTTCTATAATATTTGTAGTGGGTAAATCCCCTATGGATATTATGGAGCCTATTTTGTTGTAGAAAAAAAGTCCCATAAGATCTATAATGAAAAGCGACAAAACAACTCATTAGAAAGATTCATAT